>JASIBJ010000650.1 GCA_030045215.1 Streptosporangiaceae bacterium
GACCGTGCCTCGCCGCTCACGTCGGCGGCGCCGCTCGCGGCCCACAGCCGTGCGGCCATCTCCCACGTTCGCGGGCTCGGCCAGCCGCGCCCGGCGCTGGCCGCGTCGGCCGGGGGCGCACACGCGAGCGCGGGCCGGGCGTGCAAGAAGGCGCCTACCAGGGCGAGGGCAAGGTGCTGCTCAGCCTCCCATCCGTCGGGCAGGACCGGCACGCGCGGTGCGGGAAAGCCGCCGGCGAGCCCGTCCGCCACGCTCAGCGGATCGACGTCCCAGGGCAGGTGGCACAGGCGGTTGGCGAGCGGCGCCGAGAGATCCCACCCGTCGGCTGCCTGCTCCGGCGGGTTCGCGGCCGCGACGACCGCCACGTCAGGCGGGAGTTCCAGGTCGCCGACGATGCGTTCGAGCACCACCCGCAGCAACGCGGCCTGCACTGCGGGCGGCGCGGTGGACAGCTCGTCAAGAAACAGCAGGCCATGACCGGCCTGGGCCAGGCGCCTGGCCCAGGCCGGGGGAGCGAACCGCACCTGGTCGCCGATCACTACCGGCAGGCCGGCGAAGTCCGACGGCTCGCGGATCGAGGCGATCACGGTCTCGCACGGCCAGCCCATCCGGTCGGCCATCGCCCGGATGGTGGACGTCTTGCCCGTGCCCGGAGCACCCCAGAGCAGTACGGGCACGCGTGCTGCGACCGCCACCCCCAGTGCCTCGGCGGCAACCTGGCCTCGCCCGGCGGAGCGCCCGTCGTTCGCCACGTTCACTCCTCCGTCATCGGCAGTGCGACAGTCATGCCGTTATCCATCCTCGCCCGTCGTGCCGGATGCTCAGCTCAACCGGCCGCGCGCCGGGCGATGGCAGCGCCAGGACGTCCGCGGTCGGCCATTCCGCCTGCACCACGCTGACAACCAGGTGACCCCCGACCACCGCAAGTCCCGGCGCCCAGATCTGCGCCAGCCAGCTCACGGGCAGCCGGGCCTGCAAGCGGCGCTCACCGCCGACTCGGGCCTGCTCGACCGCGCCCCAGCCGCCGCCGTCGTGGATGCTCGCATCGACGGCCGCGGGATCGATTCCGAGCCACCGCCCGGCCGCCGGCGCCAGCCTGCCGGCCAGTGCCGCGGTCAGTGCCGGAGTCGCCTGGCCGGCCCGGCTGGCGCGCTGGCCCTCGGCCGACCACGCCTGCGCGACCGCCCCCGACAGCCGGAACTGGAACGGGGCACCCAGGGTCAGCAGCCAGATCAGCTCGGCGTGAGCGGTGTCTGCGTCCCCGCCCGGCCAGTGCATCACCGCATGCGCGAACGACCTACGGCCCCGTGGAAGACGGGGGCGGCTCCCGTGGTAGCCCGACACCCGGCCTCGCGACCAGCCGGGGCCCCTGGCCCCCGCAACCGCGAACGTGCCGCCTCCCCGCTGTGATGAGGTAATCCGGCGCACGGACAAGGAGCTGATGACGCCGCCCAGCCCGGAACCGCTGCTTGGCGCAGTCCGTGCCTCCGTGATCTTCTCAACGATCTCGGGGCTGAAGGCCAGCGTGTCTGCGGCCGATCGCGGCCCGATCGCGAGCACGGTCAGGTCGTCGCTGTGCTTGCCCCACGCACTCGCCAGGTCGAGGCACGGGGTGGCGTCGCCGCCGAGCGCGGCCAGCACGAGTTCGCCTTCGGCGTCGGGATGGTCGGCAGCCTGCAACTGGCCATCCGCCCACCGGATCCTGTGCTGGCCGGCCCCGCAAGTGACGTGCGTCTCGGCCGGGCCGAACGCGGCCCACCAGGGGGAGGTCATATGCCCTCCCGCCAGTCCAGCGGCACGGTGACGCTGACCTGGCCGGTCTTGCCGGTGAGGATGATCTCCAGTGACCGCGCGGCCGGGTTGATGGCGGGCAGCAACCGCAAGTCGATGTCGGCCCGCCCGTCGCTGCTGAAGCCGCCGCCTGCGTGCCCGGTGGCGTACCAGCCGCCGGCGTCGTCACGCGCGGTCCAGGTGAACGGCTCCAGCGATAGCGACCGGAAGCGGGGCGCCGTGGGCCAGCCGCGTGCATGCACGCGCAGTGTCGTATCCTCCGGCTCCGAGCGGATCCCGGTGACGACACACTGCGCGCCCTCGAGCTCGGGCAGGATGGCGGCCAGCGCGATGAAGCCGTTCGGAGCGTCATCGCGGTCGCGCAGATGCTGCATCGCCAGCCACTCCGCGGGCAGCGCCTCCGGCCTGATGCTCGTCAGCGGGGCCGGGAGGTCGAGGCCAACCCGCCTGGCAACGGCGGCGAAGCGGCGAAGCGCGGGGCTGCGGTCAGACAGAACCCCGGACAGCAGCAGCCCGGCGACCGCCGCAGCCTGGTTCGCCGTTGCATCGTCCGCTAGCCCCTCGACGCTGCCCCATTGCAGCAATTCGATGCCAATACCGTCGACGTAGCGCTCCGCGAGTCCGTCGGCCGCCAGCGGAGTGGAGGCGACGGCGTAGGAGACCGGTGCGGCGGTCAGGTCGATCCGGACCGGCGTGGCCCCGGGCAGCGTGACGTCCAGCCAGTGGGCAGTAGCAGGCGGTACCGGGCTGAAGTGCAGGGTGCCATCCCAGTCCTCGTCGCTGCCGCCGCCGCTGAAATAGGCGTGGTAGCTGCCGCCCCGGTCGTCGGTCGCGGAGCAGGCGTCGAAGGTCGCCATCAGCGGATGCCGGCCGTGCCTGCGGATCATCGCCTGCGAGGGAGCGGTGCCGGTGTAGGTGAACCTCGCCAGCATGGTCAGTTCGGCGCTGTTCGCGTCGAGCACCATCGCGCCGAGGTACACCCGTCCGCTCCGGTCGCCAGCATCGCACTCGAGGATCGCCCCGACCGGGATCGCCCGCACCGATCCGGTGCGTGGAGCGGTCTGAGGCCCGCGCGGCAGGTGCCCGAATCGCAGGCCGCTGAGCAATTCGTCTTCGTCGATCAGGCCGCGGGCGGCCAGCGACGTGCGCAGGTCGTCAATCAGCGACTCAGCCGCCTGCTCGTCCATGGCTCCGGCGCTCGCGAACGCGGTCGCCAGCCCCGTCACGCGGTCGAGGCCGGCCTGGGCCGGCGGCGTCGCTTGCTCCCGGTGGGCTCGGCCCAGGCGCGCGCGAAAGTGCGCGCGGAAGTGCCAGAATCCCAACACCATCCGGTGCCACCTCGGTGCCACTGGCTGCCAGATGCGGCTCGCCGAGCGCTGGAGGAGGCTTCTGCGCTGGGGCCCCGGCGACTGCGCCCGCGCCGACCGGGCGCGCAGGACTGCTCGCGTCGCGGCCCGCCGGCGGTACGTGCGGCGGACGGCAATGCGGGCGTTGCCGATCCTGGCCAGCAGGCGGCACCGCTCAGGCTGCCGGTGCCGGGGGGAGCCGAGCGCGGTGCGGAGTTCCGCCTCGACCTGCAGCCGAAGGTAAGTCTCGGCGCGCTCGTGCCCGGGCACGAGCTGCCCGCCTGCAGTGCTCATGGGGCCCCCGGTTGCCGGCCTGAACACGCGCCACGATAGGTCGTGATGAAGACGGCCGCAAACGCGAGTTAGCCCGATCAGCGCCGATTCTGGGCGCGAGCCACGGCAAAGATGATGATGAACGGGATGAGGCCGATCGCCATCACCGGCGAGTGACCCCCGGTGATCGTGGCCAGGATGATGATGAACAGGACGGACAGGATCGTGATGAGATAGCCCTGCCAGGTCCGCGGGACATAGCCGTAGCCGAAGCGCTTAGGCGCGAACCAGGGCTGCCTGCCCCGGCCGGAACCAGTGCCAAACGGATCCTCGCCGGTCATGTACCTTTCCCCTCTCCACCGGGCGGGCGCGGTCGCGCCCTTGCGCCCTGGTGACAACTGTGCTGCGTGATCGCTATACCGACGCGGGCCGCATGAAGAGCCCGACTACTCTGGCGTCGTCATCGAGGCTGACGCGTCCCGTGCGCTCGCCCGCCTCGAAATACAGGGGTACATCGACTACCGTCCCGCCCTCGACCGGATAGGCGAGAGGCTCGCCCATCCGGTCGAAGCTGCCGATCATGCCGATCGTGCGCGTCCATCCTGCGGCGAGGCGGTCTGGACTCACCCGGGACCGCATGACCTCATCGAAGTCCCTGGTGGCGCGCTCCCAGCGGCCCGCGGCCATGTCGGCGAAGATCGTGATCGCCTTCTCAGTCATCCCGGGCGGCACGGCCCGGCTCAAGGGCGCGCCCGTTCGCGGATCCACCGGACGCCCGAACCGCTGGAACGCAGCCTGCCTGCTGGTCTCCAGCACATCGCCGATCTCCCTCCAGCTGTGCCCGGCCGCGCGAGCGCGGTCGACCGCCTCCTGCAGCGCGGCTTCCGCCTCCGCCGATAGCCGGCGAGCGGACGCGATAGCCGCCAGCGGTGATTTTCCGCCCGGCAGGTCCGGACGGTCCGGCGTCGCGGCGCCCGTGCCCTCTGGCTCTGCGGCGCCTGCCGTCCCCCGCATCGCGTCAAGAATGTCATGACGCGAGTTGCCTGTCAATTTAGGCTTTACGTTCGGCTGAGGTTGCCGATCCGCCCGGTTTCGCTCGCGCCGTGCCGCGCTCCGGCAGGTGGCGTTGCAGTACAGTTGCGGACGCCCCCTCCCCTGCGTAGGCAGCAAAGGGCGACCGCACGCCGCGCACGCGATCCCCGTCTCGCTGATCGCCATCGGTACGCTCCCGTGAATTACGTGTCTGGTCACATGGTCGCACGTAATTATTTACGTGTCTAACTGTGGCACGAAAAAGAAGAGAGGATCGTTGGCTGCACGGTGCGAGCGGGAGAGGCTTCACCGAAGCTGGCGTCTGGTCGCCCGGGGCGAGCTCGCCGCCGACGGCCGGCACGGGGACGTCAGTTGGCTATGAGCACGCCCTGGGCGACCAGATCGTCGACGGCGGCCTGGTCCAGGTCGAGCCAGTCGGCGAGCACCTCGGCGTTGTGCTCGCCGCGTCGGGGAGCTCGCCGCCGGATCGCTGGCTGGGCCGCGGAGAAGTAGTAGGGCAGACCGGTTACCCGGCGCTCGCTCCCCGGGACGCTGACCGAGTGCGCGCCTCCGGCGAACACCTCGGCCGAGTCGCGTACGTCGCCCCAGGCGACGCCCGCGGATTCGAGTGCCGCCAGCAGACTCGCCCGGTCGGCGAACCCGCTAATCCAATCCTGGATCGCCTGCTGGCGCAGCCGGAATTTCGTCGGCAGGTCCGTGCCTGGCGATGCGGGATCGGTGACGAGGCCCGCGCGCGAGAGCATTGACCAGGCGTGCTTCGGCGGCGCGGCGATCAGCAGCGGGCCTCCGGGCGCCTGCCAGATGGTGCCGCGTGAGGAATAAGCCTCGCCGGTGCCGTCGAGCACGGCGTGGGCGTGATCGTCGCTGGTGGCGAGTGCCGCCAGCATGCTCAGGTCGATGTGCTGGCCGAGCCCGGTGGCGTTCCGCTGGTGCAGCGCTGCCAGCAGCGCGATGGTCGCGTGCAGCGCCGTCATGGTGTCCGCCAGCGCCAGGGGCAGGTCAGTCGGCGGCCGCTCGTCGAGCTCGGCCTGCCGCGCGAGCAGACCCGACTCGGCGTGGATGACGGGTGCCAGCGCCCGCCGCTGCGCGTCCGGTCCGGCGGACCCGAAGCCGGAGATGGACAGCATGACGAGCGCCGGGTTCGCCGCGGACAACTGGCCGTAGCCCAGCCCGAGGCGGTCCATGACGCCAGGCCTGAAGTTCTCGATCAGCACGTCCGCGTGCCGGGCGAGGTCGGTGATCAACCCGGTGGCGCCGGCCGCCGTGAGGTCAACGCTGACGCTGCGCTTCCCCGCGTTCATCTGGGCGTACATTCCGGCCCGGCCATCCCTGACGACGCCGAAGTACTCGGTCACGTCGGTGCGAGGACCCTCAACCCGAACGACATCGGCTCCAAGGTCGGCCAGGATTCTGGCCGCATAAGGACCCGAGATCGCCTGCGACATGTCCAGCACTCGCCAGCCAGGAAGCGGCTGCCGATTGCCCGCCGGCGGCGCGGCAGTCATGCCGCGCCTTTCCAGCCGTCCAGCCGGCCAAGCGCGCCGGCGATGAACACGCGGTGCGCGGCGCGCATCGACGCGAGCTTTTCTGCGGGCAGCCCCCAGGACGACATCGTGAACCCGCAGGCGCGCAGCGCAGCGCGCAGGTCCCACAGCGGCAGCGTCGCCGTGTCGACGTCGGGCCGCCGCGTCAGGTACTGCTCGGTGAGCGCGTCCATCGCGGCAGCGCCGAAGAACCAGCTGATCTCGAGCCGGGTAATCGCGAGGTCGGCCAGCGGGTCACCGAACAGGGCGTCTTCCCAGTCGACGATCCCGACGAGCCTGCCATCACGGAACAGCACGTTGCCAGGCCAGAAGTCACCATGCAGCACCACTTGCCGGTTGACCGGAGCCGGCGGCCAGCCTGCCCTGAGTGCCGCGCGGACCTCGGCTTCGCGGAGGTACTCGTCGGGAGGGGGAGAGTTCGTTCCCATCGCGGCAGCGAAGTGGTCGCGGACGTCAGCGAGAAAGGCAACCTCAGCCCGCGCGATGCCGCAGTCGTGCACGGCGGCAAGCGCGGCGGCCAGCTGACCGGTGAAATCGGTCAGGTCGGCCGGGTCATCGACGGGCTTGCCGTCGATGAGTTCCTGCAGCAGGAAGGGCCCGGGCAGGATGGCGCGGGACTCGTCGGCGAGGTAGGGGCGCGGCACCGGCTGGCCGGACGCGGCCAGCAGTTGCAGCAGCCGGTACTCGGTCACAGCCGCGTGCGGGTCAGACCGCAGGTTCGCCGGGCCGTACTGGCGCAGGACGAGGGAAGCTCGCCGCCCGTCCGGCATCTCGGCCTCGATGGCACTGACCCGCGCGGACGTGGCGCCGGGCAGCACCGAGGCCCGCACGAGCCGCCAGTCCGGCCTGGCCGCGCGCAGTAGCTCGCCGATCTGCTCCTGGGTGGGCGGGCGCGGCTGGGTCACGGCCCGATCATGCCAGAGTGAGCGATAGAGGCATGCAACCTACACTTCGTGTGTGGAATCCGGCGAGAGTGCTGGCTTCGAGCTGGGCACCGACGGCCCGTCCGTGATCCTGGTCGGCGTCGACGACTCGACGACCTCGATCCGCGCCGGCTGGTATGCGATGGGGCTCGCACGCAGGCAGCGGGCAAAGCTCGTGGCGATCTTCGTGTCACCGATGGCGAACATCGGCACGGCGGGGCCAGGCGGCGCTTCCCTGGCCGTGGCCAAGGACCAGGCGTTCGCCGAACTGGTCAAGGACATGCGCCAGCGGGCCGCGGATGCCGCCGAGGAGTTCGGCGTCTCGCTAACCTTCCTGGCCAGGCGGGGCGAGCCGTTCGCCGAGATCTGCCGGGCCGCGGACGAGGTCAGGGCGGACGCCATCGTGGTGGGCGCGTC
>JASIBJ010000651.1 GCA_030045215.1 Streptosporangiaceae bacterium
CGCGCGGCTGCCTACGAGGACGGTGTATCGCCTTGGGACCAGCCACCGCCGTGCGTCGTTCGACCCGGCAAAGACGACAGTTGAACGGCGCCTGCGGGCATTTCTAGAGCCAGGGAGTGCGTCCGGCACCTGAAAGGCCGTGCGTAACAATCAGTCTCGCGTAGGTCAGGAATTCGATGGCAGGGCAGGGTGATGCCGCTCGAGCCCATTACTGGAAGCCTGAACCGAAAGCAGGAACGCGGACGTCGGGTATCTAACATCAAGAGCCGCTCATGCTCGCGGCTATCGAAAACACTTTGATCAATTGATAGGCCGGGATTCCGGTCGCTGATGTAGATTAATAGTCCTCTGACTATTAGAAACCGCTGAATCGGCACAGTAATGGCTAGAATCGTTGGATGAGCACCGCATAGTCTAAAGCCTGCTTGTGAGATGCCAGCCATCGCACGGGCGGCAGAAATACTTGCGTATCTCGTGGCGTCCTTGATTCAGCAGTTTGAGAACTACCCGCTCGGCGGTTTTTCGGGACTTATACGTGACCTTACCGCATGGCTTCCGGTGCGACACACTTCATCCGCCATGCTGCCAGTTACCGCAGCCGCGTCCTTGCGACGGGATAGCCGACTGACAGATCAGGTATGCCCATAGGACTTCGCTAAATCCCACCGCGATAGCGTTCGATGGAGACGGCACGAGACTCTTGAATGGCATCATTCACCCTCAGCTATGAATAGGCATGCGCGGCCGGGTTGCTGTCTTCGGCTCGATGTGAATATCGATAGTTGAACCGACCTTGGCATTAGCGCGAGCAGCCGGTGTCTGAGAAACGATAGTAGCGACCGCTCCTGGTGACGACTGGCCAGGCTGAGCTAGGTGCACACGGTAGGCCTTGCCACGTCAGGATTGCGTCCTGCCCGTCTGCGCTGACCGGCCATATTCGGCACCGTATGGAAATTCTGATCCGCCGCTGCGGCTGCCCCCTGCTGCCACTGGTACCCTCCCTTGGTGATGGTGCGCCGCTAGGCGGCTGCGCCTCGAATCCCAGTTGTGAACTGTAACCATGATCCGCGCGCCGACACGGACCTCCCCAATCGGTCGGGGCGATGGGCGCGTCCGTGCGGGCGCAGACGCCTTTTGGCGCGAACGCTCGATTGCGCAGAACGGACAGTTGAACAGCTATAACCCCAACAGGCCAGGTGCTAACCGCACCTGCACCGGGAACAAATTCTTCTACCTGAGTCAATTGCCTGAGCCAAACTCTCTCGAACCAATCGTTCTTCTCTGAGATACCTACGACAGGTCCGCTGGCACACGCCTTCGACTGAATCATCCATAGGCGTTCTCGACTATGGCTCTAGCGCGCGGTGCTGTGTGTCATTGACACCCGCTAGGGCGAGTACGGACAATCAAGCATCAAGGCCACGACCATGGGAGTTTTCCGTGGTCCTAGGCGCAAAGGCAAATGGAGAGAGAAGCGGTTATGCGTCTGAGATCACTCATTCTGATAGTGACAGCTACAGCGGCTCTGGCTGTCGGCCTGCCGACGGGCCTGGTGAGTGCGGCAAACGCGATGACGGCTACCAACACGGCAAGTAAGGCCTACCTAGCTGCTTCTGACGAAGGCACTTGCCAGCTAGTCGCGCCACCCGTATCGGGAGATTACCTGGAGCTGTACAACGCGTCCAGCTACGAGGGCGACGAGTGGCTTTGTGGCTGCCAGTCCGGCACAACGTACTACAACGTGCTGACGCCAATTAAGTCATTCATCAATAACTGTGATTACAAGGCTTGGCTCCAGTATAGCAATGGCAGCTCGTACTGCATATCGCCCCTTGAGTTCAAGGCGGATGTAGGCTCGGCATACTGGGATCCCAAAACGGAGTATGTCGGGTACGAAACGGACGACTGCTGAATCACATATTGATGCCCCGCCCAGCCAGTCCGGGCGGGGCATGAATCCTTCGATTTCCCCAACCGAATCCAGTGCTGTCCCCGCAGGATCAGCAAGGAACACGTTGGCTAGCAGTTCTTCGAGGCTTTTGGATTCACAAGAACAGCAACCTCAAGGCTGGGGGACTCGTCTCGGTTCGCGGCGGAGTGATCCTGCCATAGGTTCGCTCGTCGGGCACGGGCCCGATTAGCTGGGCGGCGGCCGGGGCCCGCAAGGGTCTGCCCGCAGGGTCGAACGTAGCGAGCCCTTGCGGGCCCCAGGTGTTCCGGGGTAGGGCTTGCCTGCCTGGGCGAGGGGATGGCCTGCGGTGATTCCCCCCATCCCCGAGGGAGGGCCGGGGTCCGGGGGCAGCGCACCCCTGTGCGTGATCGACTGCTCAGAAGGCGGTCTCGGCCACGGTCCTGATCAGCGCATAGCTGGTCGGCCGCCTCGCCTGTCGGGCCAGGAGCCAAAGGTCGTTGAGAACCGGCCGAGGGGTCTTTCGGCCCTGCCCTGGGTGCCAAGTTGGGCAGACCCTGGACGTGGAGGCATGGGAGCAGGAGGTGCTGTCATGCGAGCAGTCATCGTCTACGAATCGATTTTCGGGAGCACCAAGAAGGTGGCGGAGGCCATCGCCGAGGGGCTGGCCGATTGCGCGGAGGTCTCGGTGGTGCCGGTCACTTCGGCCGATGCGCACATCCTCGACGGCGCGGATCTCGTGGTGGTGGGCGGTCCCACCCACACCCACGGGATGTCCAGGCCGGGCACCCGGAAGATGGCCGGGAAGCGGGCAAGGAAGCCGGGGGGCGAGTTCGAGCTGGTACCGGGCGCGGTCAGCGGCCCGGGAGTGCGCGAATGGCTCGCATCGCTCGGCCGGCTGGAGATCGCCGGTGCCGCTTTCGATACCCGGCTGCAGGGATTGCCGGCGTTCACTGGCCGGGCGTCGAAGTCTATCCGCCGGCACCTCGCCCGCCACGGCGCGCGCATCGCGGCCTCACCCAAGAGCTTCCTCGTCGAGGGCCTGACCGGGGCCTTGGCCGGGGGCGAACTGGAGCGGGCCCGCGCCTGGGGAGAGCGCCTGACGCGGAGTGACTGCCTGCGAGGCGCCGTCGAGCGCCGCCGGGCCTCCTGACGCCGTTCACAGTCACCATCGCGACGGTGCGGGAACACCGCAGACGGTCGGCTCTTCCGGACCTACAAGGCGGCATCTATGAGCCGTCCACACTGTGGCGGGTGCTACAGAGAGCACAAAAGCAGATCCTGACCCCGGCGCAGCTCGCCTCGCCACTGGCTCGCCGGCCCTGCGACTTCCGGCATGCGGGCATTCCTGGCGGCTGAACCCAGGGGTTCCGGAACCGCTGGTCGCCGAGTGGGCAGGGCACACAGTCGAGGTCTTGCTGAGGATCTACGCCCACGGCATCGAAGGCGATGATGAGCGGTGGTTCGGTCCGATGGACGACGCTCTAGGCCGAGGCTGACTTGCGCCGATGGGCCGGAAGCCGTTCCGCGTATGTTCCGGAAACCCCGGCCACGAGCCGCCTGCGGCGGCATCTAGCTGCATACGCGCGATCGAGGCGATTTGGCTTATGCCCAGCTCAGGGCCTAGAAGGGCCGGTCAAGATGGGCGCCCCAGCAGGATTCGAACCTGCGCGCACGGCTCCGGAACCATGTGCGTTGGCGTAGCAACATGCCTGTTTACCTGCGGAGACGTTGGCTGAAGGGCTGCTCGGCCATCGTCTCTATCGCGATTCTCTCGCGCTGAGCCGCCTAGTGCCGGCCCCGACGCATATCTGCAGGCGGGGGGCCTCGTCTGACGAGCTGCCCGAACGGGCGCTCAGGGATCTTGTCCAAACTGGTCCAGTTGCGTCTGACGCTTGCGATTGGGGTTCAACTCGGTGGAGCCGCACCGCACGTACATCCCCGCTATCACCGGTGAGTTGGTGCAGGGGGAGGCGCGGGTGAGCGGGCAGGGGGACCGGTGGATCGAGCGGACCACGATCGCCTGCGTCGCGGAGTGGGCCAGCGACCTTGCTCGAGACGTCCTTCAGGACCGGCTGCGGCGGCGCTGGGCACATACGGAGTGTGTCGCCGTTAAGGTTCGGCGACTTGCGCCCCTACTGGGCGCAGATGCAGAGCTAGTTGAAGCTGCTTGCTGGCTGCACGACGTCGAGTACGTGCCGAGCCTTCACAACTCAGGTTTCCATCCCCTCGACGGCGCCAGGCACCTACGCGACATCGCGCTTGCTTGGAGGCCGCAAGCAAGCTTGGTGAGTTTTTCCGCAAGCCTCACTAAGAGGTGTGCCGGACAAGCCGATTTGGATTCCCGCCATCCCGACGGCTCTCCTATCGCGGCGGTCTAAATGGGTGGTGCCGTCGGCCCGAGAAAACTATGAACGCATGGTCTAGTCGGCTCTGTTGCTGCTCGTACCAGCGACGCAGCAAGCATGATGCCGTCTGCACCGAGCTGTACGCGCAGCCGATTCAGGGGCCAAGGTCTCGAGTGCCGCGGGTCAGGGTTGGTTGGCCACGAGAGCGATTGCGCGCGTCTCGGGAACTCCGAGCATCAGCAGGCTGGTGATCGTCGCTGCTCGGGCGCTGAGGGTCGCGTTCGACCGGTCGCTGTCCGCGACGGCGAATACGACGCCGT
>JASIBJ010000652.1 GCA_030045215.1 Streptosporangiaceae bacterium
CTCGTCACCCTGTGGCGGGCGAGCAGGTCATGGCCGCGGCGGCCGCCGGACCTGGCCAGGCTGACCCGCCGGCCCGACTTCGGCGAGTTCCAGGCCGTTGCAGCGCGCTGGCTCGACCGGCACTTCGAGCTGATCGAGGCGGCCGCGCCGTGGCTGGACCCGGCGGGCCGCAGCGTGCTCGACCGCTGCCGCACCACGCTTGGCAGTCACCCGTTCAGCTTCCCCAGGGACCCCCCCAGCGTGAGCTGCGACCGTGCGATCACGGTGGTCTACGGGTTCGATGGCAGTGTGCCCGGCAGGCTTGACGATCTTGCCGTCGCACTCGTCGCAGCAGGCTGGGGCGACCGGCGCGGCGAATCCCTGCTTCCGGCCACAGACCTGGGACGGTCTGTACCTCCCGCCTGGCCGCTGGACTGGGCGCCGGTGCCTGCCCTCGACCTTCCGCCCGGCCTCGAGCGGATTCCGCCGGACCGCACGCTGGGTCTGAACCATCGTCTCGATATGGGCATCGGCTGGATCAGCAGGGGCCAGCCCGCGGCGGCACTGACGACCACAAGACAGCTCGGCTGGCCAGGCGACCCCCGTGTCGCGACACCGGTCCACCGGCCGGTCGAGGTCAGCGGGCCGGACGTGGCGGGGCTCGCGGCCCGCGCGCTGGACCGGCATTCGCATGCTGTCGCGATCCGGATCGAGGTTGGCTACTACCTCAACACGAATACGAATGCCAGGAACGGCCGACTGCACAAGCGCCTGCGCCCGATGCGGTAACCGCGGGGGGCAAGCCGCGCCGGCTCGCACTGGTTGCGCCCGGCCGGCTAGGTCAGCGGCTCGTTGGTGATGGTCCCGGTCAGCTCGACCGTCTTGACCTTCTGCAGCGCCTTGACCACCTTTTCCCAGACGGCTACCTCGTTCATATACGAAACGAGGCGGTCGTAATCCATGCCCTTGGTGTGCACGAGCACGTCGGAGTAGATCGTGGAGAGCGCCTCCGACTCGGCCGGGGTCAGCAGAGGGGGCGTTCCGCCCGCGCCGGACAGGCCCGCCAGAATGAACTGGAAATCGTTCAGGTTCCCCTCGGTTACGACCCTGGTGTTGGATCCCGGGTCCGCCAGTGCCGCCTTCACCAAGTTCAGGTACTTCTTGTAATAGGTCTGCGCGTAAGACTCCTCGATGCCAGAACCCTGCTTGCCCTTCACCCGGTCGACAACGGTCTGCGAGTTGTCGTAGGTCAGGCCGATGATCAGGTTCCCGACCAGGCTCTGCGCCAGGAACTGGGTCTTGAGCTGGTCGGTAACGTGATTGTCCTTGGTCAGCGGCAGATGGAAGTAGTGGCCGACGCTGGCAAGCAGCGGACACGGCTCGGGTGGCGGCGGCACGAACGTCCTGCCGTTCCCGCCCTCGCAGGCGACGGCGCCGTTGTCGCCGGGCAGGAAGAAGGCCTGCGACCAGATCATGTTTGCGAAGACGAGGGTCTGCTTGCTATCGGAGTCATAGACCTTGATCTGGGCACCGATGTCGGCGACCTCGCTCGAGGTGTAGACGCTGCTACGGCCGACCTTCTCCAGGTGCATCCCGACCTCTGGTGCGACGATGCAGGTCGATTCGCTGGTCGCCGGCAGCAGCGTGACTCTGAGCGCGCTGACCACCTGGCTCATCGGGGACAGGAAGCAGTTCAGCCCTTCGGAGTCACCGGCAACGCAGACGCCCACCGCGGGATGCGTTGCCGAGATCGGCTTCATCAGTTTCCCGGCCACCTCCTGGCTGTAGCCGGTCTGCGAGTCAAGCTGCGCGATCGCGGCGTCCACGAAGTTCTGGCCGGAGGTGGTGAACGACACGTAGCGCTTCAGGATGGCGATCTTGTCGGACGACGTGCCGCCGTCGAACCCGCCGGGCTGGACGACATGCTCGCCCAGCGCGGCCATTCCCGACTGGGCGAGCACCGAGTTGGTGCCGAGGATGCAGATGGTGCCGTCGGTCGAGTCCCGCACGAGGCAGCCGAGCGTTCCCGTGTCATCGATCGGGCCGGTCGCGTCGGAAACGCTGCAGCCTTGCAGCGGCGGCCGCAGCTTTTGCTGGGTAATCGGCACGCCTTGCAGTTCGCCGGCGCGGGCGGGCGGGCCGGGATCCGCGCCGGAGCCCCGGAGCGGCGCGGTGGTCAGGGGACCGACCTCGACGACATCGACGCCCCAGTTGCGGCCGTCGGCCGCGATCGTCGCCGGCATCAGCCTGGACCGCGAGACTGCCCCGGCGGGTAGCTTCTTGGCGACCATCGCGACGACGACGGGCTCGTCGGTGAGTTGCCCGTCCCGCCTGCGCAGCCCGATCGCGCATCCGGTGAAGTGAACGTCCCTGGCGAAGGCGTCGAACAGTTGCTGCCCGGCCTGCCTCAGAGCCGACTCAACCCGCACGCCGAGCATCAGGCATCCCTCCCCGCCAGCGCCCCCGGCCGTTGCGCCGCGCGCTCGTGTAGCAGGCGCAGCCCGTCGAGCCACACCCGCGCTGCCTCGTCGCTGTCAGGGCTGAAGTGCCTCGATACGGTCGCAATCGCCAGCGCCACGGCGGCCGTAAGCTCGGGCGCCGCTTCGGCCGCGCCGGCCAGCCGCCCGATGCCGTCAAGCTGCGCCGACCGGGGCTTTTCCAGGAGGCCGCTCGCGATCAGCAGGCGGGCACCGGAGGCGGCCAGCTTCAGCCGGGAACCAGAGGCGCGCCGCATCGCGTTGCGCAGCCTGGCGGCGGTCGCACGGGCAATCGCTGGGCCGGGCTCGCCGAAGCCCGGAAAGTGGATAGGGAAGACCGCTCCCGCTCTCGCCACCTGAACGATCATCGTCTGCTCGTCGGCCGAGAGCGCCTCGGCCCGAGCCGGCCGGAATGCGCTGATCGCGGTGATGGCGCCCGCCGCGCCGACCAGGCCGAGGAAGCCACGTCGGCTCGGCCTCGCGCGGCTCAGCCTCACGGGCAGGACCGGGCTGACGGGCTGGCCAAATCGTCCGGCATGTCTCACGGCACTGCCCTCCGGCGTCGGCGTGTCCGGCAGCCTGACACGACCGGCTGTCACACCGCTGTCAGCGCCTCCGCCATGCCGGCGTACGCCTCACCGCGCATCTCTCCCACTCGCGTACAGGCGCGCCATCCGGCTACTTCAGGAGCTGACGGGCCATCACCATGCGCTGGATCTGGTTGGTGCCCTCGTAGATCTGGGTAATCTTGGCGTCGCGCATCATGCGCTCGACGGGGAAGTCGTTGACGTAGCCGTAGCCGCCGAGGAGCTGGACCGCGTCGGTGGTCACCGACATGGCCACGTCGGAGGCCAGGCACTTGCAC
>JASIBJ010000653.1 GCA_030045215.1 Streptosporangiaceae bacterium
GCGCAGCGCCCGGCCGGACCGCCGCCCCAGCTGAGCGAGTACCCGGACGAGCCGGCCGAGTCGGCGGCGGTGGCCGCGCAGGCGGCGGCCCTGATCGCCTCCGGCGTTCCCGCGAGTGAGATCGCCGTGCTCGTGCGCACGAACGCGCAGACGCAGGGCATTGAGCAGGCGCTGGCCGAGGCGGGCGTGCCGTTCCAGCTTCGCGGCGCCGAGCGGTTCTTTGACCGGGCCGAGGTTAAGCAGGCGGTGGCGCTGATCGGGGGCGCGGCTCGTTCCGCTTCGGCCGACGACCCGCCTGCCGCACAGATCCGGCCGGTCCTCGCGGGCATCGGCCTGTCGCGCCAGCCGCCCGCCGGGCGGGGCGTGGCGCGCGAGCGCTGGGAGTCGCTTGAGGCACTGGCGCAACTGGCTGAGGACTTCTTTGCTACCGCGCCGCAGGCCACGCTGGCCGACCTGGTGAGTGAACTGGCGGTCCGCAGCACACTGGGCCACGCGCCGGCCGCAGCCGGAGTCACGCTGGCGTCGTTGCACGCGGCGAAGGGCCTGGAATGGGATGCGGTGTTCTTGGCCGGGCTGACCGACGGCACGGTGCCGATCATCTACGCCCAGTCCGATGAGGCGATTGAGGAGGAGCGCAGGCTGCTCTACGTGGGCGTCACCAGGGCCAGAGACAGGGTCTTCCTGTCCTGGGCGCTGGCCAGGACGCCAGGAGCCCGGCGGTCGAGGAAGCCGTCGCGATTCCTCGACGGGTTGCTGGCCGGCCGCGGCGCGCAGTCTTCGGGCCGATCGGGCGCCGGCCGATCTGCGTCCCCCGAGCGCGACCGGCGCGGCGCGAACCCGGCGGCGGATGCCGACGATCCTCTGTTCGTCCGGTTGCGGACGTGGCGCCGGGCGACTGCCAAGGAACAGGGCGTCCCGGCGTACGTGGTGTTCTCCGACGCGACGCTGCAGGCCATCGCCGCCCGTCGGCCTGGCAGCATCGCCGAGCTAGCGGGCGTCCCCGGTGTCGGCGCAGTCAAGCTGGACCGATACGGTGCGGCCGTGCTTGAACTATGCGCCGATGCCGGGCCGGCCGGTTTGCCGGTAGAGCCGAAGCAGGCAGGCGGCGGGGACAGCCGGTGAGCAAGGCCCTGGATGCGGTGGTCGAGTTGCTTGATCTTGAGCAGATCGAGCTGAACATCTTCCGCGGGCGCAGCCCGGAGGGCGAGCGGCGACAGCGCGTCTTCGGCGGTCAGGTCGCCGGGCAAGCACTGGTCGCAGCCGGCCGGACCGTCCCGGCCGATCGGCCCGTGCATTCATTGCACGCGTACTTCATCCGGCCCGGTGACCCGGCCGTGCCGCTGGTGTACCTGGTAGAGCGTGTCCGCGACGGCCGGTCCTTCACGACCAGGCGCGTCACTGTCGTCCAGCACGGCGAGACGATCTTCACGCTGTCCGCGTCGTTTCACCTGCGCGAGCCTGGCGGCCTTGAGCACTTCATGCCGATGCCGGCGGTGCCTGGCCCCGACGAGCTCGAGCCGGCGTCAGTCCGGCTCCGGCGCCTGCTGGGAGCCGCAGCTGAGGAGTACGCGCGCGACAACCCGATCGACATCCGCTATGTCGGCTCGCTGCCCTTCGAGGTGCGACCGGACGGCGGCGAAGTCGCTGGCAACCTCGTGTGGCTGAAGGCCGACGGCGAGCTGCCCGACGACCCGCTCTTGCACGTGTGCCTGATGACCTATGCATCAGACATGACGCTGCTGGACACGGTGCTGAGGGCGCACGGCCTGTCATGGGCCGACGGGATCACCGGCGCCAGCCTCGACCATGCGATGTGGTTCCACCGGCCCTTCCGGGCCGACCGCTGGCTGCTGTACGCACAGGACTCCCCGAGCGCGAGCGACTCGCGCGGACTGGCTCGTGGTGAGGTGTACACGCAGGCCGGCGAACTCGTGGTGTCGGTGGTCCAGGAGGGCCTGCTGCGGCGCCAGCGATCCCGCTCATAACAAAGAAGTCGCAGGTCAGAAAAAAGGTTGCCCGAACAAAGTGGCGCTACGTAGGCTTCTCGCATGTCCGCACGCTGACTCACGACGCCCGAGAGGGGGTGCCCGTCATGCTGATCAATAACAAGCCGTCCAAGGCTGCCACGCGGCCGTTCGCCGGTATAGGCGCGGGCGCCTTCCCGTGTGAGGGCGTCAAGGTCGGCCCGCACGCTGGCGACGCCATCACCGTGCACGCCCTGCCGAGGCTCCGGGGGACAACTGTGTCCGCTGGCAGCACGGCGGTCGCGCCCGTTGGCGGCGGCTACCAGCTGACCAGCCGTATTCAGTTCGACCACATGACCCAGGTCGTCCCGGTTGCCCCGGGCGCGTCGGGTCCGCATCCGGCGAGGGAACCGGAACCGGCCTAGAAAGGCCGGCCAGATCCCCTCCAGGCCGCGGACCCACACAGGGTCCGCGGCCTTAGGCATTTCAGGGCCCAGTTTTGTCAGAGGCATAGGAGAAGCTGGACAAGTCGAGAGGGGTTGGCACCGATGCAGTGGCCCGGCACAACGACAGTGCTGGATGGACTAGGGGGCGTTCCCGGCAGCCTGGAGCTGCCGTGCAGGGATGACCCGGAACTGTTCTTCGCGGAATCGCCAGAGGATGTGGAGTTCGCCAAGTCGCTGTGCGGAAGCTGCCCGGCGCGGATGGTCTGCCTAGCCGGCGCCATCGACCGTGCAGAGCCGTGGGGTGTCTGGGGCGGCGAGCTGTTCCTCAGGGGCGAGATCGTTCCTCGGAAGCGGCCGCGTGGACGTCCACGCAAGGATGCGGTAGCAGCCTGATCAGGGCGGCGGCCGCACGAGTACAACGTCAGAGAGCACTTAGGAGACTGCAATGGCGCACGTGGAACTAGAGCTCGCACGAGACCGGCTGCAAAGCCTGCAAGCCGCCGCGGCACTGCATAACGAGGCCCGCCGGGCCCTGATCCACAACCGGACGGTTCGCCAGGCCGAGCGGGCTGAGCGCAAGACGCTTTGCCACGCTCAGACCGCCAGGCAACTGCGGGCGCGGATCGCCGAGCTCGAGGTCGGCATCTAGCCGGCCAGATCGCAATCGCAGGGCCCCGGAAACCGGTTGGTTTCCGGGGCCCAGCCCTATCTCGCCCGCGCTGCCGTGCCTAGAGGCCCGCCGTGGTTTCCGCCCTGTCGGCGGAGGCCACGTCTGCGTCATCTCCGGGGCCATACCCTCGGATCCATCTCAGCACTTCCGCCCGGAATGGGCCCTCGCACTCGAGTTGGCAGAGGACGCCGATGCCCGCGGTGGAGACGCGGTGGATCAGAACGTAAGAGGGCGGCAGGTTGAGCCGCCTGGCGACGTTGGCCGGGCGCACTCCGGTCATCCGCATCGTCTCGTCGCGCATCCACTCGCGGCTGAAGGCAAACGAATCCTGCCTTGACGGGTCAGCCAGCGGGGCAAGGAACGCGTGCAACTGACCGAGGTCGACGTTGATGCCCTCGCGCAGGAATCCGTTCTGACGCAGGTTCCGCTCGACGATCGCGATGTCGCCCTCGTGATGCATGACCCACAGCAACCGGCCGAACAGTAGGGGCAGTCCCTCGGGTAGCCGATCGACCGCGCCGAAGTCCAGCACTCCCAGCCGCCCGTCGGGCAGCAGCCGGAAGTTGCCAGGGTGCGGATCGGCGTGCAAGAGCCCGGCCGTGGCGGGCCCGGAGAACAGGAACCGGACCAGGAGCAAGCCCGCGTGGTTGCGCTGCTCCCTAGTCCCGGACTCGATGATCTCGGCCAGCGGCGTCCCGTCCATCCACTCGGTGACGAGCACGCGATCCGTGCCGGTGATGACCGGCGGCACGTAGATGTCGGGATCGCCGGCGTAGGCTTCCGCGAACGCCTGCTGCGACGTCGCCTCCATGCGGTAGTCGAGTTCCTCGACAACGCGAGCACGCAGTTCGTCAAGCAGCGGCTTGGTCTCCAGGCCAGGCATCAGCACGCCGAATAGCCGTCCCACCCGGCTGAGCTGGGTGAAGTCGCTGCTCAGCGCCTGGCCCGCACCTGGATACTGAATCTTCACCGCGACCTCCCGGCCGTCGAGCCAGGTGGCGCGGTGCACCTGACCGATGGAGGCCGCGGCCGCCGGAACGTCGTTGAACGCCGCGAATTGCGCGCGCCAGTCCGGACCAAGCTCGGTCGCGAGGACCTTGTGCACGGTTGCGGCGGGCAGCGGCGGCGCGGACTCCTGAAGCCTGGTCAGCGTGGCCCGGTAAGGTCCGGCTATCTCGG
>JASIBJ010000654.1 GCA_030045215.1 Streptosporangiaceae bacterium
ACCAAGGTCTGGCCTTCGGACTGGCCAACCTGGCCTGGGCCGCCGGCCAGGGGATTGCCTCCGCCGCCGGCGGCGCGATCGCCCAGGCAACTAGCGACTTCGTGCCGTACGCGCTCCTCGCCGGGACGTGCCTGGCCACGCTGCTCGCTACTCATCCGGTCGGCCGGCAGCTGATCGCCCGCAGGCTGTCGGCCAACCGGAAGCCCGAGCCGCGGCCTGACCGGGTCTGCAACGGCTAACCCTGGCCACCCTCGCGGTTCCTCAGGGTCCCAGCCTGGCGCGGACTCTGGGCGCCATACCCTGGATGGCGCGAGGGCCGGCTGGGCATGCATGGGTTCTGTATGGCTTGGTCCGCCCCTCTGGCGGACCGCTTACGCTGGTGTTACCACGGAAAAATGGCAGGTCAGGCAGTGGCATCCAAGTCAGCACCTGGACTGGTGGGCAGGGCGCGCGCCCGACTGAGCACGAACAGCATCGCCACGCTGGCGGGCCTGCTTGCGCCACTCGCGCTGTCTGTTGTGCTGGTGCCCTTCCGGTCCAGCTTTGCCAACACCGATGCCGCGCTCGCGCTGCTGCTGATCGTGGTCGCCGTCGCCGTGATGGGGTACCGACCCGCCGGATACCTGGCCGCGGCCTCGGCGGCCGCCTGGTACGACTTCTTCCTGACCCGGCCGTACGAGACCTTCGACATCTCCCGTGCCACCGACATAGAGACGACAGTCTTGCTGCTGCTGATCGGCTTCGCGGTGACTGAGATCGCGGTGTGGGGGCGCCGGCAGCACCTGGTGGCGAGCCGACGGTCCGGTTACCTCGAAGGGATTAACGACGCCGCTCGGGCGGTCGCCGAGGGTGACTCGCCTACCGCCCTGATCGAGCAGGTTTCGGGGAGGCTGAAGCAGTTGCTGTCGCTGCGGTCATGCCAATTCCAGTACGGCGTGGCCGGTCTCGGCAGGCCAGCCAGGATCGAACACGATGGAGTCGTCCTGGTCAGCGGCCGGATCTGGGACGTGGAGCGCGAGGGGTTCCCGCCCAGCGCTGGAGTGGAACTGCTGGTGGAAAGCGGCGGCCTGCTGCAGGGCCGCTACCTGATGCAGCCCGACCCGGATGCGCGGCCAAGCCGTGAGCAGCTCCTGGTCGCCGTGGCGTTTGCCGACCAGGTCGGCGCCGCGCTCGGATCGGGCCAGCCGACCGCCAGGTAACGCAGAGGACCCGGGCGCGGCACGCGAGCAAGCGCTTGGGAGGTTACGCGGCGAACAGCCATAATGGCGCCGTGAGTCCCACGCGCAAGAGCGAGCCGGTTGCTGCCGGATCCAACGGCACCCGGTCTCAGCGCCGCGATGACGTCGTGAGGCTAGCGGCTGAGTTGTTCGCGCAGAAGGGCTTTCGCGCCACGACGGTCAGGGAGATCGCGGACGCGGCCGGGATCCTGTCCGGCAGCCTGTATCACCACTTCGACTCCAAGGAGTCGATCGGCGATGAGATCCTGGCCGGCTTCCTGAACGACGTGCTCGCGGCGTACCGCGCCGCGGTCGAGGCGGCCGGTGACCCTCGGGACACGATCGAGCGGATCGTCAGGACCAGCAGCCACACGCTGGCCAGGCACCGCGCAGCCCTGACCATGCTGCAGAACGACTGGAACTACTTCTCGACGCAACCCCGCTTCGCCTATCTCCGCGAGGACCTGCGCGAGATCGAACGGATCTGGATTCACCAGCTAGAGCAAGGCAAGGAAGCCGGCCTGTTCCGCGAAGATCTCGACGTCAGGGTCACCTACCGGCTGCTCCGCGACATCCTCTGGCTGCCCATGATCTCCCTGCAGGCCGGGGGGTTCGACACCGATGAGGTCGTGGACTCGTTTCTCCGCCTCTTGTTCGACGGGATCACCAGTCCAGACGCGCGGGCGAGGGCGAGCCGCGGCAAGGCCCGGCCGGGCTGACCAGCGGCCGGCAGGCCGGGCGCCAAGCCCGTCAGCCCGCCGCCCAGGTGCGGTGGCGCGGATGCCAGTCCCCGTGCCCGGTGGTCTGCGTCAGCAGGCACCGGCCGATCAGGAACTCGAAGAACTCGCCGTCGCTGAACCCGTCCGGCTCCGAATGCAGGTGGCGCTCAGCCAGGAACTGGGCCGTGGCGGCGCGCCGCAGATCGGCCTGGGCCATGCGCTCGGCCCTGCCAGTGAGGTAGAACGCGTCCTCGCCGGCCGCTGGCGGGAACGAGTGGAGGGCGAACCGGCCGTCTTGGTCCAGGTCGTCGCGCTTGGGCGACGGGATGATGTGCGCGACCAGTCGCTCGCCCATGACCAGCGGGCAGATCGGATGCAGCCGCGGGCCGCCATCCGAGCGGACCGTGGACAGGAACGCTAGCCCGACTCCGAATTGATACAGCAAGTCCCGGCCCGGTCCGGCAAGGTCAGGCCGAGCGGCGCCAAACTGACCCCAGCTGACGACGGCCATGCCGCAATGCTGGCACGGCCCGGTGACAATTTGCCCGCCCTCGCGAGCCTGCCTGGCGCGGCGAGCACCTGTTACGCTGACCAAGCAAGCGTTTGGTTATGGGTTGGCAGCCGCGGTCATAGCCAGGCGACCCTTGCCCGGAGAGGTGATGAATGGGCCGTCTGGATGGGAAGGTCGCGCTGATCACGGGGGGCGCCCGGGGCATGGGCAAGGCGCACGCCCGGCTCTTCGTCGCCGAGGGTGCCAGGGTTGTCCTCGGCGACCTGCTGGACGATAAGGGTCAGGCCCTGGCGGCCGAACTCGGCGAGGACAGCTGCCGCTACGCACATCACGATGTGACCAGCGAGACGGACTGGGCGGCCGCCGTCCGGGCCACAACCGATGCCTTCGGCACCCTGAACGTCCTGATCAATAACGCCGGGATCCTGAAGAACAAGAAGATCGCCGAGATGACGCTGGCCGAGTTCCGGCAGGTCATTGACGTCAACCTGATCGGCGAGTGGCTGGGGATCAAGAGCGTGATTGAGCCGATGACCAAGGCGGGCGGCGGCTCGATCGTCAACATCTCCTCGGTCGAGGGCTTCACCGGCGCGGCCGGCCTGTCGGCCTACAGCGCGAGCAAGTTCGGCGTCCGCGGCATCACCCGGTCGGCGGCGCAAGAACTCGGCAAGCTCGGCATCCGGGTCAATTCCGTGCACCCCGGCGGCATCATGACCACGATGACGGCAACCGCGTTCGAATCGTTCACCGACATCTCCGGCGGCGAGGCCTTCCTGAACTCCCTGCCGATCCCGCGGTTCGCCAGGTCGTCAGAGGTGTCGCCGTTGGTCGTTTTCCTCGCTTCCGACGAGTCCTCGTACTGCACCGGCAGTGAGTTCGTCGTCGACGGCGGCATGCTGTCCGGCCCCGGTTACTGACAAGGAGCACGTGCCAGATGACGCAGTCGCCAGCAGTAGCCGGGCTTGTTGCCATCGTCACCGGTGCGGGGAACGGGCTCGGGCGGGCGGAAGCCAGGGCCCTTGCCGCAGCCGGCGCCAGCGTGATCCTGAACGACTTGCCCGGAGACGCGGTGGACGGCGTCGCCGCGGAAATCCGGGCGGATGGCGGGACGGCCGTGGTCAGCGCCGGCGACATCGGCGAGTGGTCGACCGGCGAACGGCTGCTGGAGACGGCGGTCAGGGAATTCGGCCAGCTCGACATCCTGGTCAATAACGCGGGCGTGCTCCGCGACCGGATGATCTTCTCCATGTCAGAACAGGAGTGGGATCTGGTTGTGCGGGTGCACCTGCGCGGGCACTTCATTACCTCCAGGCTCGCCACCGCCCACTGGCGTGACCGGAGCAAGCAGGCGGGCGGCCCGGTCTACGCGCGGATCGTGAACACCTCGTCGGAGGCGTTCCTGCTCGGCTCGTCCGGGCAGCCGAACTATTCGGCGGCCAAGGCCGGAATTACCGCGCTGACCGTGACGACCGCGCGCAGTTGTGCCAGATACGGAGTGCGGGCCAACGCGATCTGCCCGCGGGCGCGCACAGCAATGACGGCCGACCTGATGGGCGCGGCACCCGGTACCGGGCCCGACCCGCTCGCGCCGGAGTACGTGGCGCCGCTCGTCACGTACCTGGCCAGCCCGGCGGCGGCGCACATCAACGGCGAGGTGTTCGTAGTTCACGGCGGAGTTGCGGCGCTCATGGCGCCGCCGAGCATTCGTGCGGTCTTCCGAGCGACCGAGCACGGCTCGCCGGATGGCATGTGGACCCTTGACTCGATCGCGGGAGCGCTGACCGGACTCGAGACCGGACCTTCGGCGGCGGGGTTTGCCTGTGAGGAAGCTAATGCGCTCGCCACCGACACGATCGGGTTCGGCCCTGCTGGCGCATGACCTCGGCGAGAAGCTGAAGCTGACAGAGCGATGTGCCGCCAGGCACGGGCACCTTGGGGAAGCGCCCGTGCCTGGGCGGCACGAGGATCGGCTCCGGCGGCCGGCGCTTAGTCTCGGAGCCCCGCACCCGCGTGAGCTACGGGTGCGGGAGTCCTGCGCCGGCAGTATGCGCGCCGGCTACGCCCCGGACTTCTTGCCCGGCTTGCCCGCGGGGCGGCTGGGCCTGCCTGGGTGGTGCGGGGCGTGCTTGCCGATCGGGAATGGCCGGTGCCGGTGGGGGAACGGCTTGCCGACCGGGTGTGGGAAGGGCGGGCACGACGCGGTAGGCGTCGGGCTCGGCGACGGGCTCGCCGTCGCTGTTGGCGTCGGGCTCGGAGACCACGACGGCTGCGGGCTCGGCGATCCGGATGGATGCGGGAATGGTCCGCAGCCGGGCCGGAAGGGGAAGTGGTGGGGGTGCCGCCGGGCGAACCCGCAGTACGCGGCTATCTTGTTAGCCCCGCCGGCCGCCTGCTCCAGCTGCTTGAAGGCCGCGGCCTTCTGCGCGGCCGTGCCGTGCCTCTCAGCGCGGAAGAAGGCGACGCAGGCCGCGGGAACCTTGAAGTGGTGATGCGACTTCGGGTGCGCCGGGCGCGTGGCCGAAGTTGTGGTCGCGGTCTTGGCCGGTGCACCGATCAGGTCATGAGCGATGCCCTGGGCCGAAGATGGTAGTGCTCCGGCGTAAGCGGCGGTGGCAACGCCGCCGAGCGCGATGGCGACGACTGCAGCTGCGGCCACCGCTTTAGCGGATGCAAGTTTGGTGAGCAAAGAGGGCCTCCGACGACGTCTTTGACCAGCAGGGTCAGACACGCCGACACGCGCCCGGAACTCGGCCAGGGCGACGGTCTCGCCGACAAGCTCATCGCTCGCCGGCCGGGCCCGGAGTGCGGCTACGACGTCTGCGGCGGGCTGCAGTCCCGCCGGCAGATCGCCCGGCACCTCGGTGCCCGAGAGCAGCGCCGCCAGGGCAGCGTCCTCGATCGCGGACGCGTCCCGGCGGCTCAGCCATGAAAGGTTCGGCATGTCGTCGTCCGGAACGCTGTAGCCGCTCACAGCGTTACACCCGCTTCCGCCGCAATTTGCGCGAGCTGGCGCAAACCGCGGTGTGCGGCCACCCGGACCGCACCGGGGTTGCGGCCGACCATCTTGGCGACGACTGCTGTGTCGAGCCCGGCGACAACCCTGAGCAGGATCACCTCTGCCTGCAGCGGCGGCAGCGTCGCCAGCATCGCCATGGCATTCTGCGTGCTCAGATGCTCAAGGGCGATATCGGCGGCATCCGCGGCCAGCGGCAGGCGACCGGGCGGCACGTCGCCGAGCTGGATCGTGGGCCTGCGTGACCTGCGCCTGGCATCGTCGATCACCTTGCGGCGGCTGATCGTGAACAGCCAGGCTCGCCAGTCCTGCTCCCCGCCGCGGAAGTTGGTCAGACCGCGCAGCACCTGCAGCCAGGTCTCGGCGGCAATGTCCTCGGCGACCTCGGGCGCGATGACGCGCAGGTAGCGCAGCAACGATGGATTCGCGTCGCGGAACAGCAGCGAGAAGGCATCTTCGCTGCCCTCCTGCGCGGCCTCCATCACTGCGGCGAAGCGCTCGCTCAGCACAGGGCCGAGTATCGAGGCTTATCGAGCCCGGGCGCAGCGGAACCGGCATTTTAAGGACAATCGTTTACGGCGGCCCTGGCAGCCCGCACGGGCTCGGCGGGCGCCGCCGACATCACCGGCCGGACTGATCGGCGCGCCGATGAGTTCCGCCGACGGGTGTCGTTTCACCGGCACGACATCATCATCCCGTGTTCGGCTGGGAGGCTGAGACCGTGGACCACAAGCCAGAACCGGCTCGGCTGGCGGCGGCCGCCGCCTGCGGGGACGAGTCTGCCTTTGCCGAGCTCACCGCATTGCACCGACGAGAGCTGCATGTGCACTGCTACCGCATGCTCGCGTCGTTCGATGACGCCGACGACGCGGTGCAGGAGACATTCCTGCGCGCCTGGCGCGGCCGGTCCGGGCTGGCCGGCGGTCAGCACCGGCCGTGGTTGTACCGGATCGCCACCAACGTCTGCCTTGACGTGCTCCGGGGCAAGTCCCGCCAGGCCAGGGCCCTGCAGTCATTTGCCGACCTGCCGTGGCTGCAGCCCTACCCAGACCAGATGCTGGACGAGATCGAGCAGCCGGAGCAGGTCGCCGTGGGCCGGGAAACCATCGAGCTGACGTTCCTCGCGGCGCTGCAGGCGCTGCCGCCCAGGCAGCGCGCCACGCTGCTGATCAGGGATGTGCTTGGCTGGCCCGCCGCCGAGACCGCGGCGCTGCTTGAGATGAGCGTGGCGGCGGCCAACAGCGCGCTGCAGCGAGCTAGGAAGATCATGCGCGAGCAGCTGCCCGAGCAGCGGTCGGCCTGGCAGGCCCGGCAACCGAGCCCGGCCGAACGCGAGCTGCTCGAGCAGTTCATGGCGGCCCACGAAAGGCTCGATGCGGCGGGCATCGCGCAGATCGCGTCGGCGCAGATCGAGGTAACGATGCCGCCTAACCCGTTCTGCTACCAGGGCATCGACAGCATGCTCGGGTTGCTTGACCGCGCCCGCGAGATGGGGGAATGGCGGCTGAAGGCGGCGGCGGCGAACCGGATGCCGGCGGCGGCGAGCTACTTGCGCGGGCCGGACGACACGACATTCCGTGCGTTCAAGCTGGACGTGCTGCGGATCTCGCGTGACCGGATCGCCGAGATAACGACATTCGGCCCGCAGCCGTTCCGGGCGCTGGGGTTGCCGGCCGTGCTTCGCTGATCCGCGAATTCCCGGCGGGGTCGCTGCCTTCACCCGTGGCCTGGTCAGCCGGCCCTGGAACCAGATCGTTCCAGGGCCAGCTGCTGCGCGGCCAGCCGGCCGGTGCCGGTGCGCTGGGAGTCGCCCCTGCTCACACCCAGTGCCCCCGGCGCCTGGTGCGTCGCCCGGCGCCTCGTGCTAGCCGACAGCTGGCCGACGCCTCGTGCGGGCTGACAACCCCTTGCACCGGCTCCGGTCCGGGACTCCCCTGACCGGGCACCATCAGCGTTTCACCCGGCGCTTTGCCGCCGCTTTGCTGGCGATTTCGCTGACGCTTTGCGGAACTAGCCAACGAGGGCGGAGCTATCGCGCGCGTCCAGGCCGTCAGTGCTGTCGGCCGTGTCGTGCAGCCTGGCCCGGATGCGATCGGCGTCCGGGTGCTGCAGGTCGCCGAGCATTTCCAGCGCCTGCTGCCAGGTCTCGCGCGCGGCTACCACGTCACCGGCCTCGTCGTGCGTGTCGCCGACGTTGATCAGGCAATAGGCCTGTCCCCACAGGTCCCCGAGTTCGGCGGAGAGCATGAGCGCCTGCTGGAAGCAGGCAATGGCCTCGACATACTCGCCCAGCCGCTGGTGCACCGTCCCGAGGCTGTGCCAGGCGTCAGCGAGGCCGCCGTTGTCGCCGAGTTCGCCGTACAGCTCGACCGCCTGGGTGCAATGCTCTCGGCCCTGCTCACCGCTCCCGAGCCGGGCCAGCTCGAGACCAACCAGGTGCAACATGTAGGCCTCGCCGATTTGGTCGCCCGCGCGACGGAACAGGTCCAGTGCCTGCTGGCCATGGCTGAGGGCGGCCTCGTGATCGCCCTTGCGGCCGAGCGAGATGCACATTCCGAGGTGCGCCGAGCCCTGACCACTCAGGTTGCCGGCGAGCCCGAAGTGCTCCAGGGCCCGCGCGTTGTGCTCCAGGCCGGCGTCAACTTCGCCGGAAAGGCTGCAGACCTGCGCCATCCGGTGGTGCGTCCAGCCCAGGCCCGTCTGATCGCTCAGTCGCTCCGCCGCCGCCAGCGCGATCTGGTTGACCGCGGCCCAGTCCTGCCACAGACCCTGGCTGTCCAGAAAGCTCCGTAGCGTCCACGGCAGCTGCCAGGCCTGTGCATCTAGCCCGACTGCGGCGGCAAGCTTGACCATGGCTAGCAGCACGTGCAGCTCCGCCCGAAACCAGGCCAGCGCATCCTCGTGGGAGGTTAGCCGGTCCGCGGTGACCTCGGCGGGCAACGGGTCGAGGACGATCGGGTGGCCGAGCGGAGCGAGCAGCAGCGCGCCCGCGTGCGCGGTGTGCAGGTAGTAATCGATCAGCCTGGTGCGCGCGGGGCGCCGCTCGTCTCCTGCTCCGTCGTCGGACGGCAACTCGGTGGCATAGGCGTGCAGCAGGTCGTGCAGCACATACCGGCCCGCCGCGCGCTCGGTAAGCAGGCTGGCGGCAGCCAGCTCGGCCAGCGCGCGCCGGGCCTGCGGCCGCGGCACCCCGGTCAGACTGGCCACCGCCGCAACCGAGATGTCCGGTCCCGGATGAGACCCGAGCAGCCGGAACGTTCGCGCGGCTGGCCCGGACAGCTGGCGGTAGGACCAGGAAAAGACCGCGCGCACGCTCGTTGCCTGCTCTCCGGTGTCAAGCGCGTCCAGCCGGTGCTGCTCGTCGGCCAGGTCATCGGCGAGCGCGGCCAGCGGCAGCGCCGGCTGAGTAGCCGCCCGCGCCGCGGTGATGGCCAGCGCCAGCGGCAGCCGTGCGCACTGCCTGATGATCTGCCGGATGGCGGCGGGCTCGGCGGAGGTCCGGTTGTCGCCAAGGCGGGCGGCCAGCAGCGCCTGCGCGTCGCGCTGTGCGAGGAGGCCAAGCGGAACGGGATTCGCGCTGACATCGGCTACCAGTCCGGACAGTGACGACCGGCTGGTGACCAGGGCCAGGCAGCCGGGGCCGCCAGGCAGCAGCGGACGGACCTGGTCGGGGTCGTGGGCGTTGTCCAGCACGATCAGGATCCGCCGGTCAGCCATCAGGCTGCGGTACAGCCCGGCCTGAGCGTCCTGGGTGTCGGGGATCTGTTCGCGCGCCACTCCGAGGCCGACCAGGAGCACCCTGATGGCCTCGCTCGCCGTGACGGGCGCGGCGGAAGGGCCGTAGCCGCGCAGGTTGACGTGCAGCTGCCCGTCGGGGAAGCGGCTGGCGACCCGGTGTGCCCAGTGCAGGGCGAGCGCGGTTTTTCCCACCCCCGCCGTCCCGGTGATGACGACGACAGTCGGAGTGTCGGTCTCGCCCGCCTCGTCCAGCAAGCAGTCGAGCTGGAGTAGTTCTGCGTCGCGGCCTGCGAAGTGCCGAACCCCGGCCGGAAGCTGACGGGGCGTGACCAGACCGCCACGGCCTGCGGCCCGGCTATCGGCGTCGGTCTGACCCGCGGCGCCATTCGCCCCGGCCGCCGAGTTCGGCCGCTCCTCGGATGGCGGCGTCGGCTCGGTCGCCCCTGGCTGACCGGCAGGTATCGCAGTCGGCACACCAGCCCCGGTGGCGAGCGCGGCCGTCGCGTCAGAGCCGGAGGCAGGCGAGTAGTCGAGCTTAGAGTCGGCGGCGAGTATCTGACGCTGCAGCGACTGCAGCTGCGGTCCGGGTTCGAGTCCGAGTTCCTCGCGCAGGAGCTCACGGGCTTGCTGGTAGGCGGCGAGCGCCTCGCTCTGCCGGCCGCACCGGTACAGCGCAACCATCAGCTGACCGCGCAGCCTCTCCCTGAACGGGAACTGGGCGATCAGTCCCTGCAGACGTCCGGCAAGCTCGGCATGCCGCCCCGCAGCGAGGTCGGCGTCGGCCTGGTCTTCGAGCACGGCGAGCCGCTGCTCCTCCAGGCCGGCTGCCTCGGCCGCCAGCCGGAGACACGCGTCCGCGACGTCGCCGAGCGCAGGGCCGCGCCAGAGCTTGAGCGCCTGGCCTAGCACGTCGCTGGCGGCGGCCTGGTTGCCGGCACCCGCAAGCGTGCGGCCCTGGCTGGCCAATGAGGCAAACGACTGCGCGTCCAGCTCTGCGTCGCTCAGCGCCAGCATGTAACCAGGCGGAGCGGTGACGATCCTGGACTTGCTCCGGTCTGGCTCCAGCTCCGCGAGCCGCCGCCGCAGCAGGTGCACCTGGACGTGCAGGTTCTTCTCGCGCTGCCTGGACGCCTCCTCTTGCCACAGCGCGTCGATCAGCGCGCCGACCGGCACCACCCGGTTCGCCGACAAGGCCAGCATCGCCAGCAGGATCCGCAGGCCCGGCTGGGAAATGCCGACCGGGACTCCGGCGACGAAGACGTCGACGGGCCCGAGCAGCCTTACCACCGGACCGGACGGCTCCGCCACCTCATCTGCCATAGTTAGCAGCGTACGTTTCTGACGCCAAAGCCGACCAGGTCATGTCGTACCGATCAGGTCACGCTATATACGCACAGGGATGGACCGGCGGAACGGACAGCGAATTGGTTTCGCTGGCGCGCTACATCATCTCGTCGGTGAAAGGGATCATCACGGTCTTCAGCTCGGTGTAGGCCTCGATCGCGGTCCGGCCGCCCTCCCGGCCGATTCCGGACTGCCGATATCCGCCGAATGCCGCGTGCGGCTCAAGCTGATAGCCGTTGACGCCCACGGTCCCGGCCCGCACGGCCTTGCTGAGCCGGATGGCCCGCTTGATGTCGGACGTCCAGACGGTGGCGGCCAGGCCGTACTCGGTCGCGTTGGCGATGCTGATGGCCTCCTCCTCGTCGGCGAACGGGATCACCGACAGGACGGGGCCGAAGACCTCCTCGCGGGCGATCGTCATGTCGTTGTGCACGTCGGTGAACAGCGTGGGCGCGACGAAGTTGCCGGCCGCCAGGTCACCCTCACCCCGAGTTCCGCCGCATACCAGCCGCGCGCCTTCGGCTTGACCCTTGTCGATGAGGGCGAGCACGCGGTCGAGTTGGCGCGTGTTGATGAGCGGTGAAGAGCTCACGGTCGGGTCGAACGGGTTCCCGTAGCTGACCATCCCGGCGATCATCTCCGACGTGCCGAGGAACTCATCGACCGCGTCGCGCTGCACGAGCGCCCTGGTCTGAGCCAGGCACACCTGGCCGGAAAGGCCTAGGGTCACGGTGCCCATGGTCAGCATCGCGGAGGTCGCGATGTCGGCATCGGCGAACACCAGGGCCGGGCTCTTCCCGCCCAGTTCCAGACTGACCCGCTTGAAGGTGCCGGCCGAGGCCTCGATGATCTTCCGGCCCACGGCGCGGCTGCCGGTAAAGGAGATCTTGTCCACCATCGGATGGTGGATCAGTGCGTCACCGGTCGGGTCGCCGGGTCCGGTGACGACGTTCAGGACGCCGGACGGCAGGCCCGCTTCCTCGATCAGCCTGACGAGCCGCAGCACCGAGAATGTCGCGTACTCCGACGGCTTGAGCACGACCGTGCAGCCCGCCGCCAGTGCCGGGGCGAGCTTTTGCGCGGTCAGCAGCAGCGGGGCGTTCCACGGCACGATCGCGCCGACGACGCCGACGGGCTCGCGCAAAGTCATCACGAGGTGCTCGCCACCCTGGTAACCGGGCAGCGTGTCGCCAGCCAGCTTGTCTACCCAGCCCGCGTGGTGGTCGAACACATCGGCGACGAACCCAGCCGACATCCCGTACACGGCCCCGAAGCTGAGCGGCACGCTGTTGTCGAGCGCCTGGAGCGCGAGCAACTCGTCACCGTGCTCGCGCACCAGGTCGGCGATCCGGCGCAGCAGCCTGATCCGCTCGCCCGCGCGCGTCTTGGGCCATAGTCCCTCATCGAATGCCTTACGGGCGGCCCGGACAGCCCGGTCGACGTCGTCTGAGGCGGCGATGGGGAACGAGGCCACTTCCTCGCCGGTGGCCGGGTGGCTATGGATCCACGTCTGCTCGGCCGACGAGGGACCCCACGCACCGTCGATCAGCAGCTGTCCGTCGGTAAGGCCCGCTTCATCGCGATGCGGCTTTATCGAAGCAACCATGGCTCGCCCCTCGAGTGAAACGCGTTCTAGTTTCTCGGAGGGTATAACGAACCGTGCGTCACGGCCAGGAACGCGGGCGGTTCGCCGCCGCCGTGCACCAGCAGGCTCGATCCGCTGATGTAGGCCGCCTGCGGCGAGGTGAGGAACAGGCAGGCCGCCGCCACGTCCTCGGGGGTCGCCAGGCGCTGCATCGGCACGGTCTGCGCGACTGCGGTCATGCCGACGTCGTCGCCGTAATGACCGGCGGCCGCGTTAGTCGCGACGAAGCCGGGTGCGACGGTGTTGAGCCGCACCTTCGGCGCCCATTCGATCGCCAGGCTAGTGACCAGGTGCTGCAGGCCGGCCTTGGCCGCGCCGTAAGCGGCAGTGCCGGGCGACGGGCGGCTGCCGCTCACGCTACCGATCATGACGATGGACCCGCCGTCGTCCTGAGTCTGCATGACCGCGTTCGCGCTCTGCGCGACCAGCAGCGGGGCGAGGAGATTGAGTTCGATGATTTTCTGGTGGAAACGAGGTGAGGCCTCGGCTGCTGCCACCTCAGGCGAGCCGCCGGCATTGTTGATGACGACATTGACCGTGCCGAACAGGTCGGCGGCAGTGCGGATGAGCCGTGCCGCCTGCTCCGCCTGGCGGACGTCGGCCTGGCAGAAGATGGCAGCCCGGCCGTCGGCCGTTGGCAGCAGGCCTGGATCGGCCGGTGGCGTCCGCGCGCACACCAGCACCCGGCTGCCGGCCTGCAGGTAGGCGCGGGCAAGGCCGGCCCCGATCCCTCTCGTCCCGCCGGTGATCACCACTGACTTGCCTGCATGCTCGCCTTCGCTGCACATGGCGCTCATGCTAGGTGAGCCAGGCGGCACCGTTATCGGCGCGATTCGCAACGAAAAGGCGATCTATGGGCGCTACGCCACGTTAGGAGCGGGAACTATCATCCCGTTAACAGGTCGCTAAACACCCCCGGTCAGTCCCGCTGTCTGGGCATGGGGCCGAGTCGGGGGGAAGCAAAATGGACCCGTCTGATCCCTTCCGGGTGCGTGAACAGCTGCAGCAGTGCCTGCGACCTGGGGAGGAACTGCTCTGGTACGGTCGCCCGGACCCGTCGGTCTGGTTCACGCTGAGCGACTTCTTCCTGATCCCCTTCGGCCTCATATGGCTCGCCGAGACGATCCACGCGGAGATTCAGGCCCTCCTGTCGCCCGACTCGCCGCTCCTGTGCGTGGTGGTCCTTCCATTCCTTGCTTTCGGGCTCTACCTGACGTTTGGCCGGTTCGTCGTCAAGCGCCGCCGCAAGGCTAAGACCGGATACGCGATCACGCGGGATCGGGCGATCATCGTGAATGGCCCGGCAATCCTCGAGACGCCGATCGCGGGCTCGTCGGTGCTCCTGCGGCGCAGCCGCGACGGCCGGCACCTCAGCGTCGTGTTCGACCCGGCCCCGTACTCTCCCGGACGGACTGTAGAGCGGCTATACGGGCGAGGCGGTCTTGGCAACACGGGCTTGGAGCCGCCCTTGGGGAGCCATAACTCCTTCTTCGCGTTCTATGACGTGGCGGACGCGGACGCGCTGCAGGCCGCCATATATGAGGCCCAACCGGTTCCGAGCGCATAGTTCTCCGGCCGGAGGCATGAGAACCCTGAGCTGAGTGATGCATGATGAAGATCGCGACCACGGGAACGGAGCCGCCAGATGGGCATCGATGTGCGCACGGCCGGCGGCGTGGCTGAGGTCGTCATCGACTTCCCCCCCGTCAATGCGCTCCCCGTGCAGGGGTGGTTTGACCTGGCCGATGCCGTGACCGGGACAGGACAGGACCCGCAGGTGCGGGCGGTCATCCTGGCCGCGGAGGGCCGCGGCTTCTGCGCGGGCGTGGACATCAAGGAGATGCAACGCACTCCCGGCTTCACCGCGCTGGTCGGGGCGAACCGCGGCTGCTTCGCGGCCTTCACGGCGGTGTATGAGTGCGGGGTGCCGGTAATCGCCGCCGTGCAGGGATTTTGTCTCGGCGGCGGCGTCGGCCTCGCGGGCAGTGCCGACATCGTGATCGCGGCGCAGGACGCGACGTTCGGGCTGCCAGAGGTCGACCGGGGCGCGCTCGGCGCGGCCACGCACCTGGCCAGGCTGGTGCCGCAGCAGCTCATGCGGGCCATGGTGTATACGTGCGACCCCGTTCCCGCTCGTGATCTTCTGAAGTACGGCACCGTGCTCGAGGTCGTGCCGAACGATGATCTGCGCGCTCGGGCTCACGGCCTCGCAGCGAGGATCGCCGCGAAGAATCCGGAGATCCTGCGGCTGGCGAAGCAGTCGCTCAACGGGATCGACCCGGTGGATATCAGGAAGTCCTACCGCTACGAGCAGGGATACACGTTCGAGCTCAACCTGACCGGCGTCTCCGATGAGGCCCGCCAGGCATTCCTGGACGGACCGCGGCAGTGACGATCGCGGTCATGACCCCACACGAGGTAGCCGGGGAGTTGCGGTCAGGAATGACCATCGGGATCGGCGGCTGGGGTTCGCGCCGCAAGCCGATGGCGCTGGTCCGGGCGATCGCCGCGTCGGCCGTCACCGACCTGACGCTCGTCAGCTACGGCGGGCCTGACGTGGGACTGCTGATCGCCGCGGGAAAGGTGCGCAGGCTGGTCACCGGGTTCGTCACGCTCGACTCGATCCCGCTGGAGCCGCACTTCCGGATGGCGCGCCAGACCGGCGCCATCGCGCTGACCGAGCTTGACGAGGGCATGCTGCACTGGGGGCTGCTCGCGGCCGCGCACCGGCTGCCGTTCCTGCCGATGCGGGCCGGCCTGGGCTCTGACGTCATGCGGGTGAACCCGCGGATCCGTACCGTCCGGTCGCCGTACGCGGACGGGGAGGAGTTCGCGGCGGTCCCTGCGCTGCGGCTTGATGTCGCGCTCGTGCACATGAACCGGGCCGACCACCGCGGGAACGGCCAGTATCTCGGCCCCGATCCCTACTTCGACGACCTGTTCTGCCAGGCCGCCGGCCGGGCGTTCATGTCCTGCGAGCGGATCGTGCCGACCGCTGAACTGCTGTCCGGCGGGCCGGTGCAGAGCTTGCTGATCAACCGGTCGATGGTGCACGGTATCGCCGAGACGCCAAACGGCGCGCACTTCACCAGTTGCGTGCCCGACTACGGCCGGGACGAGGAATTTCAGGCGCTGTACGCGGGCGCGGCGGCCAGCCCCGAGAGGTGGCAGGAGTTCCGCGCGACATACCTGGCCGGGGATGAGGCCTGGTACCAGCAGGCCGTCGCCGCCTTCCGTGAGGCCAGGCCCGAGGCGGTCGGCGTGACGGGCGGTCAGGCGTGACGGGCATATCGCCGACGCTGGCGGAGATCTGCGTGGTCGCGTGCGCGGAGGCGTGGCGCGGGGACGGCGCGAAGGTCGCGAGTCCGATGGGCATCATCCCCGCCCTCGGTGCCCGGCTCGCGCAGCTCACCTTCGAGCCGGACCTGCTGCTCACCGACGGCGAGGCCACGCTGCTGGCGCCCGCGGCGGATGGCGGCCGGATGGCCGAGGGCTGGCTGCCGTTTCGGCAAGTTTTCACCACACTGGCGGCCGGCCAGCGGCACATCATGATGGGCGCCTCGCAACTCGATCGGTTCGGGAACCAGAACATCTCCTGCATCGGTGACTGGGCCCGGCCGAAGGCTCAATTGATCGGCGTCCGCGGCGCGCCGGGTAATTCGGTCAATCACCCGGTCAGCTACTGGATCCCGCGCCACACCCGGCGAGTGTTCGTCGAGCAGGCCGACATGGTCTGCGGTGTCGGCTATGACCGGGTCGCGGGCCTCTCCGAGACGATCCGCGGCCAGCACGAGCTGCGGGTTGTGGTCACGAACCTGGCAGTGCTGGACTTCGGTGGTCCTGACCACGCCATGCGGCTGCGGTCCGTGCACCCGGGCGTCACCGTGTCCGATGTGGCTGACGCGACCGGTTTCATACTGGCCGCGCCCCTGCAGGTGCCGCAGACGCGGCTGCCCACCCGGGATGAACTCGTCCTGATCCGCGAGCAGCTGGACCCGGACTCGCGACGCGACCAGGAGCTAGCGGGGGACAGGGCGTGAGCGAGCCGCCGGCTCCGGCCGTGCCGTCGATCAGGACGCGGCTGACCGAGCTGACCGGCATCCGGTACCCGATCGTGCAGACCGGCATGGGCTTCGTCGCCGGGGCCCGGCTGACCGCGGCCACATCCAGGGCTGGCGGGCTCGGCATCATCGGATCGGCGACCATGACCCTCGACGCGCTGAGGACAGCGGTCAGGGAGGTGCGGGAACGGACCGACGCCCCGTTCGGGGTGAACCTGCGCGCGGACGCGCCGGATGCCGCCGAGCGCGTCGAGCTGATGATCGCCGAGGGCGTCAGGGTGGCCTCGTTCGCGCTGGCCCCGAGGCGCGAGCAGATCGCGCGGCTGAAGGACGCGGGCCTGGTCGTGATCCCCTCGGTGGGAGCGCGGCGGCACGCCGAGAAGGTCGCCCAGTGGGGTGCCGACGCTGTCATCGTGCAGGGCGGTGAGGGCGGCGGTCACACCGGCCCGATCCCGACCAGCCTGCTCATTCCCCAGGTCGTGTCCTCGGTCGACATCCCGGTGGTGGCGGCCGGGGGATTCTTTGACGGCCGCGGCCTGGTGGCGGCGCTGGCCTACGGGGCCGAGGGCATCGCGATGGGCACCCGCTTCCTGCTGACCAGCGACAGCCCGGTGGCTGACGCGGTCAAGCAGGTGTACCTGGGCAAGACGCTGACCGACACGGTCGTGACGACCAGGGTGGACGGGGTGCCCCATCGGGTGCTGCGCACGCCGCTGATCGACGCTCTTGAGCGGTCAGGGCCGGTATCCGGCCTGGCGCGGGCCGTACGGAATGCGGCGGCGTTCCGCGGCCTCTCCGGGCTGACCTGGCGGCAGATGGTGCAGGAGGGCGCGGCCATGCGGCGCGGCAGCGAGCTGACCTGGAGCCAGGTCCTCATGGCGGCGAACACGCCCATGCTGCTCAGGACGGCCATGGTTGACGGCAATCCCGATCTCGGCGTGATGGCGGCCGGCCAGGTGGTCGGCGTGATCGATGACCTGCCGTCGTGCGCGGAGCTCGTCGACCGGGTGATGACGCAGGCCCACGAGTGCCTGTCCCGGCTCCGCGACTACGCCTGAACGAGCGGGGAGCCGCTACTGCGACTCGTTGTACCAGCTCGCCAGGTTCTTGCCGACCAGCACAATCCAGACCTGGCCGCGGGCGAAGTTCATTGGCTGGCCGTTGAGGGTCGTGAACGTCGTCCCGACGTTCCAGTTCGGACGCGACCAGCGGGCCATGTAGGCCCGGCCGTCCCGCAGCACGAGCGCGTTCCCGCTGCCCACGGTCTGCGCGTACGGCGGGCGGCGGCCTTCCTCTTTGAACCACGACGTGCTCACGGTGGTGTACTGAATCACCACCGTCGAGGGCGCGAGCTGGCGTCCCTCGGTCGTTTCTCCGCGCGCGCCGTCTATCCAGACGAGCCAGTCCCGCTTCGGCTGGTACCAGACGAAGCTGAAGGAGGCGGCCGGGTAAGAGACGCTCTCCGACGCGATCCGGCGCCCGCCGCTTGGGGCCGAGCCGAACGTAAAGCCGATGTTGTGCGCCTTGCTCGCACCCTTGGCCTCGCTCAGCAGCGTCCTGGTGTAGGCGTACAGGTTGTACGGCGCGATCCGGCTCGAGCTGCGGAAATACCCGGCCGGCCGGACGCCCACGTACAGGTTGATGATCCTGGCCCGCTCCACGACTGGCAGCAGCTGCGGCTGCGCGCCGGAGAACGCGAACGCGGGCCGGCCGAACTGGCGCAGCAGTTCGATGTCGTCCTGCCGCGAACTGCGGACGGGGCCGATTACGGGCGGGAAGTGGGAGGAGAAGATGGCCAGGAACCGGCTAAGGCCGCCCTCGACCGGGAGCACGTAGATGATGTCGGCGTCGGTCAGCCCCGTCTGCGGGCGCGCGTACACGATGTTGTCGATCTTCACGGCGAGGACCGGCCCGAGCGACTTCACCGGCTCCCCGGTGAACGGCGACAGCAGCGGGCCCCGGACGCGGGCCACCGGGGTGGCGGCCGGCCGGGCGACGTGCTTGCGAGCGGCCGTGGGAGTGGTTGCCAGCGCCAGCGCGGCCAGGACGGCGACCGCGGTCACCGCCACCACCGCCGCGGCGGCCCCGATGGCCGTCCGTCTCTCCGTCCACTTCAGGCCCATTGCAGACTCCATCCCGTTCCGTCAGGTCGCCGAACCGGACTGGCGGACCCGGACATCCGGGACAGTCGCGACATCAGCTACCCCCGATGCTGCCATCCACGCTGACCGGCGGGGCGCGGTTCGCCGCACAAACGCAGTGCCCCGGCAGAACCGCCGACGGCCCGGCGGCGTCCGCCTGCCGCAGCGCCCGCCTGCCACAGCGCCCGCCCCTACGGCGTCCGGGCGGTGTCGATCTGGTCGAGGTCTCCGTAGCCGTTGTACGTACCGCCGCCGCCAGTCCACTGCCACATCAGCGCGTACTTGCTGGTGTCGGTCATCCCGCCGAAGAACTGCGCGCAGATCGCCCCGTGGGTCCCCGACAGGCAGAAGCCGTAGGGAGGGTGGCTGAGGCTGCTCGTGTCGGCGTTGTAGGTCCACTCGTAGGTGTTGCTGAGGCCGCCGTACTGACCGAAGATCGAGGGCCAGATGCTCGGCGCCGAGTAGACACCTGCCTTGTAGGACGAATGGGCGGTCAGGTAGTCGGCGAAGCCGTTGAACTCGGCCCGGTCGACCTGCGGATTGATGCCGTTGGTCTTCACCACGCCGCTGCACGGCGAGGTGTAGACCGCGTTCCAGCCGTTGTCCTGAGCCGGCGTGTAATTGGGGGCATTCCCCGGCAGTTCCACGTCCATGAACACGACCGGGTAGTTCACGTGCGGGCTCAGCTTGCTCAGGTCGGCCAGCGCGGCCTTGGCCTGATCGGCGCCCCAGGCCGACGCCTCGGCGTCGTGGCCGTTGAAATGCGGGTCGACGCCTGGCCCGCCCATGAACCAGTAAGCGCCGACCCCGATGCCCGTGTGGTAGGTGGTGAAGTTCGTGCGGGCGGCGCTGGCGTCGGACTTGGACCAGACGACCACGCCGTGACAGCCCTGCCAGTTGGCCCAGTTCCCGATCATGCCGATGTAGCCCCCGTAGCTGCCGCCGATCGCGGGCATCTTGTACGGGGCCGGGCCGGGGATCGCGATGTAGTTGCTGTCCGTGCCGCCCACGAACCCGGCCGGCGTGTCGGCCGCGGGGCGGGTCGCGGC
>JASIBJ010000655.1 GCA_030045215.1 Streptosporangiaceae bacterium
CCACGACTGCGACGCTGCGGAGGCTCACTTCCCACTCCATTCCTCGGTCAATATCCGCGGGCAGTCGCCGGTCGGCGGGCCCACTGAGTAATCGTCGCGATGATCGGCTCACCCGCGCCAGCCGGTAGCAGCTTCCGGCTGCCTGCTGCCGCGTCGGGGGCAGCCACGTTAGACTATATCTACTATGCCGATCGGGAAAGACGAGACGCGGTCGAAACCGCCGAACCGGACATACCAGGCGCCCGACTCGCCTAATGTTCACCCTGTGATCAGCGAAGACCTCCCTCTCCTGCCGGGCGGGCTCGCTCCGGACCCGGCCCGTTCCGTCTCCGTGATCAGTCCGCTGGACGGCGGACCCGGCAACTGGGCAGGCGGCCCGACGGCGGTGCTCGATGATCACGGAGTGGTGCTCGCCTACCGTCTGAGGCGTCCGGCCGGGGAGGGCCGCGGCTACTGCGTCGTGATCGCGCGGTCGGCGGACGGTGAGCACTTCGAGACGATCCAGACGATCACCAAGGACGAGATGGACGCCGAGTCGCTTGAGCGGCCGGCTCTCGTGCTGACGCAGGACGGCACCTGGCGGATGTACCTGAGCTGTGCGACCAGGGGGACCAAGCACTGGCGCGTCGAGGTCATGGATGCGTCCGCGCCGGACGCGTTCGACCCGGCGCGGCGGTCGGTGATGCTGCCAGGCGACCAGATGCGCGCCGTCAAGGACCCGGTGTTCGCCTGGCGGGACGGCAAGTGGCACATGTGGGCATGTGTGCACCCCCTGACCGAGCCTGAGGACACCGATCGCATGTGGACCGAGTACGCGGTCAGCGCGGACGGGCTGGAGTGGACGTGGCATGGTCCCGCGCTCTCGCCCCGGCCCGGCGAGTGGGACGCGCGGGGCGTCCGGGTCACGGCCGTGCGGTTCACTCCCGATAGCGTGATGGCCTTCTACGACGGCCGGGCCACCGCGGCCGAGAACTTCGAGGAGCGCACCGGGGTCGCGTTCGGGGCGTCTCCCGGCGCGCTGACGGCTCTCGGCTCACAGCCGGCCGCGCAGTCTCCGCATGCCGGGCACGGCCTGCGCTACGTCAGCATGCTGGAGCTTCCCGGCGGGCGGGAACGGCTCTACTACGAGCTGACCCGCGCCGACGGGGCGCACGAGCTGCGGACCGAACTCCGTTAGGAACGGACATGGTTGCCTGCCGCGCCCTCCAGCGGAGCCTGGTGTGGGCAGGTTCCCGGCGCTCGACTCAGTACGCCCGCCGACGGCCGTTGCGCGCTTGGCCCTGCCCCGCGGGGCGCACGCCAACGAGGCCGCCCGAGTCCCCGCGCGGGGCCAGCCAGTCGCCGAAGTCCTCGCCGGTGATCGACTCCAAGAGCCGGATGTCGGCCTCGAAGTGGGGGATCAGCGCCAGGCGCTGATCCCAGGTCAGCGGCTGGCGCGGCTGGGCGTCCGCCTGCAGGCGCCGCTGCAGCAGGTCGATGACCGACGACCCGGCATGCCCAGGCAGCCGGCTCGTCACGGCTGAGCCTGCGCGCAGCAGCCGCCCGATGGAGCGATGCCGGCCGGTCGGGATCGGATGCGCCGTCACGTTCTCGCGCGGCACCTCCGTGAGCACGTCCTGCTCGACGCCCAGAAAGCGGCATACCAGGTTCAGCAGCCCGGCCGGATCCGCGATCAGCGCCTTGTAACGGAACACCAGGACCTGCTCGCGCGGAAATACCGAGTACAGGTGCTCTAGCTGCTGTCCGTAAAGACCGAGTTTGAGGTAATGCCAGAAGTCGGCCCAGCCGTCCGCGATCCGGCAGTCCTCGGCCGCGCAGGCCCGCACGAAGTCGTCGATCGGGTCCAGGCCGGCCGACCACAAGTGGGTCCAGTTGGAGTGCGCGCGCTCGATCGGGTCACGCAGCACGATGATCAGCCTGGCCTCGGGGATCACAGCCCGGATCCGCTGCTGTGCTGCCTCGCTATAGAGGTAGAACGGGGTCGACTCGCCGCGCAGGGTGCCCGCTGGCGCGGCGCTGAACAGCGCCTCGTAGTCCGATCTGCGCCAGATGTGCTCGCGGTAGGTCCTGACGTCCCCCGGTCCGCCCTGGGTCGGCGGCGGCCCGTCGGTCAGGAAGAACTTAGGTTCCTTTACTGGGGAGAGATACAGCGAGGGATGCCCGGCGAGTGCGGCGTGCAAGGCGGTGGTTCCCGCCTTCGGCACGCCTGCCACGAAGAAGTCCGGCATTGCCATGACTGCTCCCTCAACAACCTAGTAATGCAATAGGAAAAGAGAATACGACACAGTCGCCGGGACCGCCTAGTGAGCGCGGGCCGACGGCCAGCCGCAGTTGGCGGGTGCAAAGGAGATCGGCGGCCCCAGGGCGTGGTGAGCGGGTGCGAGCGTGATGAGCGGCCTCAGCGCGGCCCGCGAGCGCCCGCGATCGCCGGTCTCGGGCAGGGCCGACGACTGCCTGCGGAACCGGCGGCTGCGAGCACCTGCCTGGTTCCCCTTTCCGCGGGGGCCGGTTATATGCGTGCGCGGGCTGATATTGCCGCGTGAAAGGCCCTGGGCTGGTCCATGGCGGCTAGCCCGCGCCGCGCGCCGGCCTAGCTCGGTCGCTGAGACCGCGTGTGCGTGCGGTGCTGAGCCAGGCGGAACCCACCTCGTTCCCGGCATAATTGAATAATCCGGACGCAACGGCGGCCAGAGATCACGGTTGCGCGGGAAGCGAGTGATCCCAGTCCGACAGCAGCGTCCGGATTCCCGTCACGAGCGCGATGGGGTGATCGAGCATGACGTGATGGCCGGCCGCGGGGATCTCGATCACGGGCGCGCGGCGGCCGAGGCGGTCATACATGAGCTCGGTGGTATGGGGCGGGACGATTCCGTGCTCGGCGTGGAACAGCGCCACCCGGCAGTCGAGCTGATGCAGGAGTGCCGGGGTGAACTCCGGCCGGCCGAAGATTGCCGGATCGAACTTCCAGCTCCAGCCGCCGCGGACCGCACGGATCGAGGTCTCCGCGATGTGGGCGCGGATGTAGGGCAGGCTCGGCTGATCGGGTATCGGGCGGAACCTGGCGATGGCAGCCTCGCGGCTCGGGTACACCACCAGCGGGCCGAAAGCGCGAGCGTCCCTGGCCGCGCGGTCCTCCGGAGTCATGTCGTGCACGGGCGAGTCGATCACGACGATGCCCGCCAGCCCAGAGCCGTAGAGTCCGGCCGCGCGCAGTGCGACGAAGCCGCCCATGCTGTGCCCGATCACCACCGGCGGCGTCGAGATGCCGGCGTCCTCAGCCACCGCGAGCACCTCGTGCGCCCACTCGTCGAGCGTGTACTTGTCTCTGCGGCCGCTGTCGCCGTGCCCGGACAGGTCGAGCGCCGCCACCCGCCGGCCGTCCGCCAGCAACGGGCCGATGTGGTCCCACCAGCGCGAGTGCGCAGCCCCGC
>JASIBJ010000656.1 GCA_030045215.1 Streptosporangiaceae bacterium
GCTATGCGCCCACGAAGTGAGGTGTCTCATGCCGAGGACAGCGACTGCCGTGTCGCACGCCCGCGAGGATGAGGAAACCACTACCCACGTGGACGAGCTTATTCAGCGCGGACGCAGCCAGGGATATCTGTCTCTGCCCGAGCTTCGGGAGGCCTTCGATCAGGCTCAGGTATCCCCGACGGAGGCCAAGTCGATCATCCGCGAGCTGACCGAGGCCGGCGTTCAGCTAGGAAACGAGCCCTCAGACGCCGTCGAGTCCGCCGGTTCGCCGCCTAACGTCCGCCACGAGGACGAGGACGTTGCCGTCGAGCTCGCCGTGACCGAGCCGGACGACTCGCCGGGCCAGCCCGAGAGTGACCTCGACGACCAGACGTCCGTTATGGGTGATTCTGTCCATACGTACCTCAAGTCAATCGGCCGCCGGAATCTGCTAACCGCCGAGGAAGAGGTCGATCTCGCGAAGCGGATCGAGGCCGGCCTGTTCGCGGAGTTCAAGCTCGAGTCCGAGCCCGATCTCTCCGCGCAGTACCGCGCGGACCTGGAGGCGGTGGCCGAAGACGGTCGGCGGGCGAAGGCGCACATGCTGGAGGCCAACCTGCGGCTGGTGGTCTCGGTGGCCAAGAAGTACAGCGATCGCGGCTTGTCCCTGCTCGACGTCGTGCAGGAGGGCAACCTGGGCCTGATCCGGGCGGTCGAGAAGTTCGACTACACCAAGGGCTACAAGTTCTCCACGTACGCGATGTGGTGGATCAGGCAGGCGATCCAGCGCGGTTTTGCCGATTCGGCCAGGACCATCCGGCTCCCGGTGCACGTGCTGGAGATGCTCAGCAAGCTGAGCCGGGTCGAGCGGGACATGCACCAGCGGCTCGGGCGGGAGCCGACGCCGGAGGAACTGGCCGTCGAGCTGGACCGGACGCCGGATCAGATCGAGGAGCTGCTGCGCACTAGCCGGCAGCCGATCAGCCTGGACTCGACGATCGGCGAGGACGGAGAGACCAGCATCGGCGACCTGATCGAGGACGTCGACGCGCCCGAGGCCGGAGAGCTCGTCGATCGCCAGCTCATGGCCGACCAGCTGCGGAACGCGCTGGACGCGCTGACGCCGCGCGAGGCGACCATCATGTCGATGCGGTTCGGCCTGTACGACGGCAACCCGCACACGCTGGACGAGATCGGCAAGGCGCTCGGTCTTACCAGGGAGCGGATCCGCCAGCTGGAGAAGCAGTCGCTGTCCAAGCTGCGCCACCCAAGCCGCGCGCAGCCGCTGCTCGACTACGCGAGCTAGCTGCTCGCGCCGGGCCGTCCTCCCCCCCGACGGCCGGCGCGAGCAGCTTGACCAGTGAGCCGGGCCTGACCCCCCGCCAGGCCCGGCTCACTGCTGTTCTGAGCTGGGTGCCCGCGCAGCACGCCGGGGCGGAGTGGTCAGATCTTGCCGGGCGGAACCCAGCCGCCGTTGGAGTGCATGACGGCCAGAACGAACGTGACGATCGTCAGCCAGCGGGTCATCCGGTTGCGCGGCATCTGGGTCAGCATGACCCAGGGCAGCGCCGTGTACCACGACAGCACCCGCGGTGCGATGAGGATCCAGGCGAAGCTGAGCGCGAAGGGCGCGACGACCTCGGGCGGCTCATCGGCCGATATGCGCCGGTAGACCATCCAGGCGACCACGAACAGGCTGACGACCCACAGGCAGCCGATGATCGCGGCCAGACTGCCGCTGCTGACGCCGAGCTCGCTGCCGATCCACTGCACAAACCACCAGGGTGACGGCAGGGCGACCCACTGTGCCCCGCTGAACAGGGGTTTCAGCGCCCCGACGCCGTAGAAGCTGTACTCGAGCCCGACCGTCACGATGGCCGCCAGCGCGATCCGGGCCACGCGCAGGTATCCCCCAGGCTGGCGCAGCAGGGGCCAGGCCAGGCCGAGCCCGATCAGCAGGGCTGGGGCCTTCACTCCGCAGCCGAGGCCAATGATCAGGCCGATGAGCACGTCAGACCAGAGCCCTCTGGTTCGCCTCGCCAACTGGATGGCCGCGATGGCCGCGGCGGCGATGAACGTGTCGAAGTGCCCGCCGCCGACGAGGATCTGCAGGAGGATCGGGTTGGCGGTCCAGAGCAGGGTCGCGCGGACTGGGTCGTCGGAGGTTTTGAGCAGCAGCACGCCAACGGCGAGGAATACCAGTCCGTTGAAGATCATGAGCACCCAGATGGTGGTCTGGACGCTGGCGCCACCGATGGACGCGGCGAGGGACTGGATCCAGGTGGCGACGGGGCCGTAGACGGACGGCTGGGTTTTCCATTCGTAGACGACGACGTGCCAGTACGCGTGGTCATGCACGGAGAGCCACTGCATCGCGTTGGCGGAGTACGGGTTGTACCCGAGCGCCGCGATCCGGCCGTACGCCGCGTAGCTTGCCGTGTCCGAGGAGCCTACGGGCGTGAGGCAGACCATGATCGCCACGACGACGGCGCTGGCCAGCAGGAGGCGGCGAGGGTCGGGGCGCCACCCCCGGCTATGCGCCCACAGCATGCCGGCCAGGCCGAGGCAGGTGAGGGCGTCGCCGGTGAACAGGATCGCGTCGGGGATGAGGTCGTGGAAGCCTGGTGGCAAGGCTTTGTGCTGCGGGTCAAGCAGCGCCGACACGAGATTGGTGAGCGGCAGCCAGACATACTGCAGGGTCTGGGAGTTCGGCGCCGTCGCTCCGACGATCATCCCGAGCAACAGGCCGAGGCCGGTGACCGAGACAGCGACACGAGGCTCGGAGAGTCTGCTAAACGACAGCCTCCGGATGACTGTGCTCATAAGCCGCTCGACCGGGCCGGCCGGCCTGCGCGGCCCTGACGGCCCAGTCGACGTCGGCTGCTCGGCCTGCTTCGCCTGGGCAGTCTCGGTCATGGGCGTGGCATCGGCGATCGCGGCCGATCCGGAGATGAGGGTGCCCTCAATGATGCCGGCCTGGCCGTCGCCGTCCGGGCTGGCCGAGCCGTTACCGTTCGCTGCCAGTCCCGTCCGCCTCGCCGACCCAGCCGGACCGGCCGGGTCGGCGGACAACCGCGTCACGTGGCGCACCCCCATCGGAGCCTGCTCAGCCAGTAGATTGGCCACTTGGCGAAGCCTGGACCCCCGGACTCGTCGGACATCTCGCAGTCGCAGTGGCAAGCCTCGGTGCCGGATCGATCCTAGGCCGCGCTGCGGACACGCTTGCCCGCCGGGCCGGTGAATCGCGGCGAATCCGCAGACGCAGCCTCCTGGCAAGGTTTCTCGGCGAGGCTGCTGTTGTGGCGGTAGCGGGGTTTTCTCACGTTTGGCCAGCGGTATGTCACGGCCGTAATGCTAGCGTTTGCTAACAGTTCGTCGCCGCCACATTTTGACCCGGCTTCGGGGCGCCCATCAAAGGTCGGGTCGGCGTCGCGTCGCTTTTGTCGATATATAGCGGAATCTTGAGGGCACTCCTGGCCGAAGACTAAGCCGCAACGCGCCAGCGCGGCCGCTGTCCGGACCGTGAGCCTGACCGGCGAGCCCCCGTACCGACGCGCTGCTCAGCGCCAGCCGGTGCGTCGGCGCAGCCACGCCAGCGCCACCTCGCCCTGCCCGCGCTGGAAGGCCCGCAGGGTCGGCAGTCCTGGCTCCTCCGGCTGCCGGGCCAGCCACAGGAACATCCCGGTCAGTGCCGCGGCCACCGCGGTGACCGCGGCCGGATCCACACCGCGCACGACGGGATGAGCGGCGAGGATCTCCTCGGGCTGCGGCCCGCCCTGCATCGCCACGCTCGGGAGCATGGCGACAAGGTCGAACCACGGCGCGGCCAGGCACGCCCACGGCCAGTCGACGAAGACCACACGGTCCGGCGTAAGCAGGATGTTGTCGGCCCTGATGTCGGCGTGCGCGAGTGTCGTGCCTGAGGCAGCGGCGTCCCACTCCGATTCCAGTGCGATGAGCTCATCCAGGTGGCGTGCGGCCCACGCGTCTAGCCAGGCGGCGCCCGCAGGCCCGGACTGCGCTAGCTCCCGCCATCCGCGGCCGAGCGCGGTGAACCGGGTGGCCACCTGCGGCGCGTCGATCGGCGCCGGAGTGAGGGCCGCGGCGAGGCCGGCTATGGCGGCCAGCACGCGGTCAAGCTCGGCCGCCTGCCACGGCATGGCAGGCGTATGGCCGTCGATGTCCTCCAGGATCAGAATGACCCAGCCGTCCGCGTCGATGCAGCCGAGCAGCCGAGGTGCAGGCGTCCCTGCAGGCAGCGCCGCGGCAATGCGGGCCTCCGCGCGATGGATTTCTGGTGACTTTGGGTTGATGTCGCCGACCGCCTTCACGAACGCCCGCCGGCCGTTGTCCAGCCGCAGCCGTGCGGCGACGCCAGGCGAGAACCCGCCGGGCTGCGTCACGGCCGCGGCGACCCGCCCGCCGAGCTGCCGCCCTACCGCGTCGCGCAGCTCCTCGGGAATAGCGGACCAGGGCAGACGGCTGCCCTGGGCCGGAGGTGGCGCCAGCGTGCCGGCCTGGTTACCGGGGATCCCCATCTGATCATGATCGCGATGCCAGCGCGAGCCCGGCAACCGGATTAGGCCGGCCAAGGCCGTCGCCGTGGGCCATCAGGTGCGCTGCCGCCAGCGCCATCCACGGGCGCCAGGACTCGCGCCGGGCGGCGGCGACGGCGCCGGACGCGGGCAGGCCGATGTCCGCCAGCGCGGCGCGGAGGCTCGCATCGGCGACCGGGAACGCGCCGCGACGCCCGAGCCGGAAGGCGAGATACTCGCGCACGTCCTGATCGAGGCCAGGCGGCAGGTCCTGGTCAGAGCCGGCGGCGGCGATGGCAGCCGCGAGGGCGCCGATCGCGGTCGCGTCGGCCTCGGGCAGCCCCGCCGCCGCAAGCCTGGCCGCCGGCACTACCGTGGGCGAAGGAAAGACGTGGGTGAGCCCGCCCGGCAGGCCGGGGACCGGGATGCCCAGGCCAGTCACGAACGCCTGGAGACGCCGGGTCATCGGCAACGGATCGCCCCTGCTCAGGATCGCCCAGACGCCGACCTCGAATGC
>JASIBJ010000657.1 GCA_030045215.1 Streptosporangiaceae bacterium
TATCACGAGGTGAAGGGCGAGCACGACGGAATTCCGCTGGGCATCTACTGTCGTCAGTCGCTGGCGACGTACCTGGACCCGGATGAGCTCTTTGAGATCACCGGGCAAGGACTCGACTTTTATCACCGCGCGTTCGGCCTGCGGTATCCCTTCGGGAAGTACGACCAGCTCTTCGTGCCCGAGTTCAAGGCGGGCGCGATGGAAAACGCCGGCTGCGTGACATTCCTCGAGGACTACGTGTTCCGCTCCAGGGTCACCGATTCCGAACGGCAGGAGCGGGCCGAGACGATCCTGCACGAGATGGCGCACATGTGGTTTGGCGACATGGTGACGATGAAGTGGTGGGACGACCTATGGCTGAACGAGTCGTTTGCCACCTGGGCCAGCTTGGCCGCCATGACCGAGGCGACCCGGTGGCCGGACGCGTGGACCTCGTTTGCGCAGGGATCCAAGGCGTTCGCGTACCGGCAGGACCAGCTGCCCTCCACTCACCCGATCGCCGCGGACATCCCCGACATCCAGGCCGTGGAGGTCAACTTCGACGGCATCACCTACGAGAAGGGCGCGTCGGTCCTCAAGCAACTCGTCGCCTACGTGGGCCAGGGCAACTTCCTGGCGGGCGTGCGCGACTACTTCGCCAAGCACGCCTGGGGCAATGCGACGCTGACCGACCTGCTGGCTTCGCTGGAGCAGGCGCGAGCGGGGAAGAGCAGCCGCGACCTGGCCGCCTGGTCGAAGTCCTGGCTGGAGACGGCGGGGGTCAACACGCTCCGGCCCAGCTACGAGGCCGACGAGGACGGCGCGTTCACGAGGTTCGCGGTGCTCCAGGAGGCACCGGCCAGCCATCCCGAGCTGCGACCGCACCGGATCGCCATCGGCCTGTACGACCGAGGAGCCCAGGGAATCCAGCGCCGGCTGAGCCATGAGGTCGACATCGACGGCGCCGTCACCGAGGTGCCTCAGCTCGTCGGTCAGGCCCGGCCCGACCTGATCCTGGTCAACGACGAGGACCTGACCTACGCCAAGATCCGGCTCGACGACCGCTCGCTGCGCACCGTGGTCGGCGGCATCAGCGAAATTATCGCGTCCCTGCCCGCCACGCTCTGCTGGGCCGCGGCCTGGGACATGACCAGAGACGCGGAGATGAGCACGCAGGACTACCTCGCCCTCGTCGGTTCGGGCGCGCTATCCATCACCGAGATCCCGGTGCTCGAGCGCGTCCTGCTGCAAGCCGGCCTAGCGTTGCGCCGGTACGCAGACCCGGACTGGCGGGCGGAGGCGCTGACCACCTATGACGACGCGCTGCGCAGCTGGCTGCTGGCCGCCGAGCCCGGCTCCGACCGGCAGCTTGCCTTCGCCCAGGCGCTCGCCGGGGTGGCCGTCACCAGGACCGGCCTGGGCCTGCTGTCCGGCCTCCTCGACGGCTCGGCCACCATCGACGGGCTCGTGGTCGACACCGAGTTGCGCTGGCAGCTGCTGCGGCGCCTGGTCAGTCGCGGGATCGCCGGGCCGGACGCGGTCCAGGCCGAACTGACCGCCGACCCGACCGACGCGGGCGAGCGGCACGCCCAGACCTGCCTTGCCGCCGTCCCGACCGCCGGGGCTAAGGAGCGGGCCTGGGCCGCGATTACCGGCGGTGCGCTGCCGAACGCGATGTTCCGGGCGGCCCTGCGCGGGTTTAGCGACCTGGACCAGGACGAACTCCTTGCGCCCTACGCGCAGAGGTTCTTCGACGCGTTGCCCGCGATGTGGAGCGACGGCGCCTCCGACATGGCGCAGTTCTTCGTCAGGATCGGATACCCGGCCAGCGTGATCAGCCAGGAAGCCATTGACGCGACCACCGCCTATATCGACCGGGCCCGCCCCGCCCCGGCGCTGGCCCGGCTGCTCTCGGAGGGCCGCGACGATGTTGTCCGTGCGCTGCGCTGCCGGGAGTGCTCCGTCCGGATGAGCCAGCAGCGGTAGCCGCCGCCCGGACTCGCCAGACAGCCGGCGTCAGCGGCCCTGGGCAGCGGCGACCGTGTCGCGGAGCAGCGGGATGCCTGGCAGATCGTCCAGCAGTACCCCGCGGCCGGCGGCGTCGCAGAGCGGGATCTGCCAGTTCGGGTACTCAGTGGACGTGCCAGGGATGTTCTGGGTCCTGACGTCGCCAACGGCGTCGGCCAGGGAAACACCTATGAGCAGCGAAGGCGTCCGGCCCAGGTACCCGTAGAGCGCAACCGTGAACTCCGCCGGGCCGGGCGGGGCACCTGCGGCCGGCAGGAGCCCTTCCCGCTGGAGGGCCGCGCGCCAGCTGGCGAGGGCGGCCCGGGAGTCGCTTCGTTCCCGCTCCACCGGCTGCGCCAGCAAGCCGAGGTTGGCGCGGACGGTCACCTGCTCGCCCGTAACGAAGCCGGCGACCGGGGGCACGTCATGCGTGCCCACCGTGGCCATGCACGCCCGGCGCCAGAGGGCGGGCCGCAGAGGCTCGCCGCGGCGGTCGCGGGCAAACCAGAGCATCATCGTGCCGAGGATGTTGTAGTCGGCCAGGTGCGTGCGTATCCACCGGTCGACCGTGCCGAGGTCCTCGCCGATCGCGACGGCCCCGGCGCTGGCGGCCGCGCCGGCCAAGGCCCCGACGGTCGCGCGGTGGTCGTAGCTGACGTAGGCGCCCTGGTCGGGCCGGCGGCCGGCCGGGATCCACCACAGCCGGGTCAGGCCCATCACATGATCGACCCGGAGCCCGCCCGCGCGGCGCAGCGACGCGGCAAACAGGTCAGCCAGCGGAAGGTAGCCCGCCGCCGCGAGCCGCCGCGGATGCCAGGGCGGCTGCCCCCAGTCCTGGCCGAGCTGGTTGAAGCCGTCCGGCGGCGCGCCCACGCTCACCCCCGAGACCAGCAGCTCGGGGTGAGCCCACACGTCCGCCCCGCCGGGACTCACCCCGACCGCGAGGTCGTGGATGATGCCATGCGACATGCCCGCGTCGCGCGCCGCCCGCTGTGCCGCCGCGAGCTGCTGGTCACATTGCCACTGCAGCCACGCATGGAACGTGGCGGCCCGGCGCAACGCCGGCTGGCTGGCGACGTCGGCCAGGCCGGCGGCCGGAGTCGCGCACGCGGCCGGCCACGTCCGCCAGTCCGCGCCATTCTGCTCTGCCAGCGCGCACCAGGCTGACCAGCTGTCCAGCTCCTGGCCGCGCTCGGCGCGGAACTCGTCGAACTCCGCCTGCCGGGCCGGGCTGAGCCCGACCTGGCTGACGAGCTCCAGGGCTTCCCGCTTGGCCCGCCAGACGGCATCCCTGTCGATCAGGTCGGCCGTGGCGTTGCTGGCCCGCAGGGGCGCGGCGAGCTGCTCGGTCCGGCGCCGCTCGGCGTCGGTGAGCTGGCGGTACTCCGCGATGTCCTCGACCCGCAGGTACAGCGGGCTGGTGAACATCCTGGTCATCGGCAGGTAGGGCGACGGGCTGATCGGCGGGAGCGGCTCGGCCGCGTGCAGCGGGTTCACCAGGACAAAGCCCGCACCGAGTTCGCGGCCGCTCCAGGCAGCCAGGTCGGTCAGGTCATGCAGGTCGCCGTGGCCCCAGGAGCCCAGCGACCTGAGCGAGTACAGCTGAACCGTGAATCCCCACGTCTTGTGCTCGGGCAGATCGGGGATGCCGGTGGGGACGTGGCGATGGCTCACGTCGCTGGACGTGCCCTCGGTCCTGGCCGGATTTCCGGAGCCGACCGGGTCTCCGGCGCAGGCGCCGGCCGTCGCGTCGGCTCGGTCGAGCGCGGCCAGCAGGGCCTCAAGAGTCTCGATCGGCACCTCGATGCGCTCGTGCCGCCAGTTCTGGTAGACGGGCGCGATGCCGACCGCCTTCGCACGACGGATGATCTCTGGATCGGGCACCCATCCATGATCGGCCCGGCCTCGGCTGCGGTGGTGACCGGGTCAGCCACTGGTGGCCCGGTCAGCCACTGGTGGGCCCGGTCGGTGCATCTAGCTACGTGCGCCGGTGCCGTGACTTCGCCATGCCCGCGACCTCTTGGGCGACCGACCTGGCGGCACGATGCGCGTCACGGCCGGCCGCCACGCCGCGGCCGGCCACGTCGGCCGCAGGAATCAGGCTCACGCACGCGTCGACGAGTCCGCCGGCGAGGTGCTCGTCGTCGGGCAGCACGACGCAGGCATGCGACGTGGCGTACAGGTCGGCGTTCACGATCTGGTCGCCGCGGCTGACCGACAGCGGCAGCGGGATGAGGACAGCGGGCTTACCGAGAGCGTCCAGTTCGGCCAGCGTGGTGGCGCCGGAACGCCCGATGACCACGTCCGCCAGCCACAGCGCGTCGGCCATGTCCTCGTTCAGGTACTCGAACTGGTAATAGCCGGATGTGCCCTGCAGGCTGGCGTCGACGTTATTCGGTCCGCACACGTGCACAACCTGGAACTCCTTGAGCAGCGCATCGAGCCTGGCCCGGACCGCGTCGTTGATCCGGACCGAGCCACTGCTGCCGCAGAAGACCAGCAGCACGCGCCCGCCGGGCGCGAGGTCGTGCTTGGCCCTGAACCGCTCGGCATCGGCGGTCTCCAGGTCATCACGTACCGGCAGGCCGGTGCAGACCGGCTTCAGTCGCCGGCTCCTGAGCCGCGTGGTCTCGCTCGTGGTGAGCACCTTCGTGGCGAACCTGGCCAGAATCCGGTTGGCCAGGCCGAGTGATTCGTCCGACTCGTGGATAGCGAACGGGACCCGGTTCACCCAGGCACCGATGGCGACCGGCACGGACACGTAGGCGCCCTTGCACAGCAGGACGCTGATCCGCTCCCGGCGGACGGCCACGATCGCGGCGACGATCCCCCACGACACCACGAACGGCAGCGTGAGGTTGCGCCAGGACCGGTACCGCCGCAGACCAGCGGCCGGCAACGCCACGAACCGCAGGCCAGCCTGGGTGGCCAGGCGCTCCTCGATGCTGCCGGCCCGGCCGAAGAAGACCAGGTCTTCGTGACCACGCCGACGAAACTCCGCGGCTACCGCTAGCGCCGGGACCACGTGGCCCGCACTGCCGCCGCCGGTCACGCCTACCCTGAGCGACACCGGGCGATGCTAGCACTTCGGCGGCCGCTGCGGGGTTTTGTCCGTATTACGGGCACGGGCCGGCGGGAAAGCGGGCGGGGGAAAATGGCTTGCCCAGCCGCGCCGCGCGCGGCAGGCTCGGCCCAGATGACCCCCGCCTTCATTCCCGGCACCGATCTGGCCCGGCGGTTTTACGTCGAGCAGGTCCGGCCGCTGCTCGATGAGCACTTTCCCGGCCTCCCGCATTCGGCGGCGCTGATCGGCCCCGGCTCGGAGGTGCTGGGCTTCGACTCGGCCCGGTCCACCGACCACGACTGGGGACCGCGACTCCAGCTCTTCCTGGCCGACACCGGCACCGGAGAGCCGGCCGCGGTCAGCGCCATGCTCACCGAACGGCTGCCCGCGGAGTTCCTCGGCTACCCGACGGTCTTCCCCGCCTCTGGGGCGGCCGGAGAGGCGCCCTCGCACTGGGTCACGGTGGCCGGGCTGCGTGGCTGGCTCACGCACCGGATCGGCTTCGACCCGCTTGGGCCCGTGAAGCACATACGGCCCATCGGCACTGGGCCGACCGAGCGGGTCCAGGGCAACTCGCTGCAACTGCGCGACTGGCTCGCGACGCCCACCCAGGTCCTGGCCGAAGTGACTGGCGGCGCGGTGTTCCACGACGGGCTCGCGCCGGTGCCTGGCTGCGGCGGCGGGCTGGCGGCGGCCAGGACGGCGCTGGCCTGGTACCCACACGACGTGTGGCTGTACATCCTGGCCTGCCAGTGGCAGCGGATCGATCAGGAAGAGCCCTTCCCCGGCCGGTGCGCGGAGGCCGGCGACGACCTCGGCTCGGCGCTCATCGCCGCACGGCTCGCGCGCGACCTTGTCAGGCTTGTCCTGCTGATGCAGCGCCGCTACCCGCCCTACAGCAAGTGGCTGGGCAGCGCGTTCGCCCGGACTCCGGCCGCGGCCGGCCTGCAGCCGCTGCTGACCGCCGCCGTAACCGCGACCACCTGGCCCGATCGCGAGCAGAACCTGTCCGCGGCCTGCGAGAGCGCCGCCCGGCTGCACAACCAGCTCGGGCTGACTGCGTACATCGACCCGTCGGTACGGCCGACCTTCTACGACCGGCCCTACCCGGTGCTCGGGGCGGCCAGGTTCACCCGCGCGCTCCGAGACGCGATCTCCGACGTACAGATCAGGGCACTGCCGCTCACCGGCGCGGTCGACCAGTTCATCGACAGCACCGACGCGATCAACGACCGGGCGCTGCTGCGGGGCGCGGTGGCCGCCGAGATGACGCCGTCGGCCGGCTGAATGTCGAGGAGGCCGTCGAGCCGCTGGCCGGCTCCGGACGAAATTAGCGTCGGGGAAGCTACCGATATTTAACGGCGCTAGGCCGAAGCCGCCTGTCTCGGCTTCGGCGCGCCGGGTCTCCCTAAAAGTCCTCCGCCGGCCGCGGGGTGAGTGCCCGGCCGAGCCAGTAGCCCACGAGCACCTGGACCACCGCGATCCCCAGGGTCAGCAGGAAGCCGGCCGACGCGTGCGCGGGCAGGCCGAGCAGCGCGGCGACCTCCCGCGCGACCGGCTTGTACGGCTGCCCGTCACCGACCGTCTGCCACAGCAGCGGAATTCCCCAGCCCGCCAGCGCCATCGCGGCGACGGCCGGCACCGCGATGAGCGCGCGCCAGCCGCCGATCCGGTTCGCCAGCCCGGCGGCCAGGCCGGCGGCGAACGGCACGAGCCACCAGCCGAGCTCCGCGCCGCCGAGGATCGCCAGGGCACCGAGGATCAACGCCAGTAGCCAGGCGGAGGCCGGGCCGCGGCGCCGGCTGCGAGCGAACGACGGCCGGAACGGTACTCGCGGCGGTCTCTCGTGGACGCCCTTCACGCGAAGACGGCCGAGCCGGTAGGAGCCCGGCCGGCCAAGGCGCTTGAACTCGGTTGTCATCCCGCCAGCCCGATCATGGTTCCAGGACCCAGCTGACCGGGCCGGCCGCAGATCCCGCAGCGCGGCCAGGATTGCTGGCGATCGTGGCCGGCCACGGCATCGGCAGGTACTTGCCGTCAATCCAGTCGCTCACCAGGTTCTCGTACCACGGCGAACCGGGGTTCTCACTCTGGCCGCCCGGATAAATGCCTTCCCCGGCCGGCTGGCCCGGCAGGTTCCAGCTCGCGACCATCCGCCAGGTCGGGCCGACCGTGGAGGTCAGCCCGCCCTCGGCCGCGTCGATGGTCCACGGCCCGCCGCCGGCCGGTACCGGCCCGTACCCGAGGGAGGCCGCCCGCAGGTCCGAGGGGAACTCGCGGGTATGCAGGTGGCCCCACGACCAGCTGGCGGCCGTGCCGCCCAGCGTGGCCGACAAGTGCGCGACGGCGGTATCGAAGGCCACCCGCATCACCTCCGGCGCCGACCGGGCCGGGCCACCCGGCGGGGAGAACGCGGGATTGCCCTGGTCGCTCTCGGTCCAGTCGGCGAGCACCTCGTCCAGGCTTGACTGCTGCGGCGAGACCGCCAGGCCGGCCGGGTCAATGCCGACCGGCACGTTGTCAGCGGTCCACCAGGGCTGGAACACGGCCGTCAGATAGTCGGACCAGAACGTCCACCAGATCGCCGCGGCCGCGGAGCTCGCTGTCATCTGGTCGTCCCAGCCCGCCAACTGCTCCTCGGCATCCTTCTGGGTGGCGGTGAGCTGACCGGCCCGCAGCACCCGCACCAGCCGCGGAACGATCTGGGCCGCGAGCGCGTCGGTCACGTTGTCCTGCAGGGCGGCGAAGTCAGCCGGAGTCATCGAGTCGCGGCTCAGGTAGGCGTACTCGATGCTGGCCCGGTAGTCAGGCTGGAAGGAGTACTCGCTCGACGTGCCGATGTAGTACGGGTAGGAGTTGCCGACCGGCCGCTGGTTCGCGCTCGCTACCACGTGACCCGGCGGGTCGTATACCTGCGGGAGGGCCTGGAACGGGATCACGCCGACGACGTCGGCGGCGCCCGTGCCGGGCAGCGGCAGCCACGGATCGCCGTGCCGGACGACCGGGAAGTAGCCGGCCGCGATCGCGGCGATGTGGTCGGAGTCGTCCGCGTAGACGAAGTTCAGCGTGGGCGAGCGCCAGCCGGCCAGCGCGGCCGTGAACTGCGCGTAGTCGCTGGCCTTGTCGATCGCCAGCATCACGGCGACGTCGGGTGAGCCGAGCGCGCCCATCCAGTCGACCGCGGTTGTCTGGCCATCCTCGGTCAGGATCGGCCCCTGGGCCGCCACGTCGACCGTCAGCTGCTGACTCGACCCGCCCCGGACGGCGATCGTGTAGTGCAGCTGCCGCAGCCGCCGCCACTGGCCCTCCCAGAAGTACTCTCCCGGCCGGCTGGTGCTGGTCTGCTCGGCATAAAAAAGCGTCGACTGGTTCAGCGCATTGGTCACCGACCAGGCAATGTGCGCGTTCTGCCCGATCAGGACGCCGGGCAGTCCCGGCACGCTGACCCCGGATACCTGCAGTCCCGGCGCGCTCAGCGCCACCTCGTACCAGAGGGAGGGAAGGGACTGCACGATGTCCGGGTCGCCGGCCAGCATCGAGCCGGTGCTCACGATCTTCGGCCCGTTGGCGGCCCAGGCATTGCTGTCAGGCTCGGCATAGATCTGGCCGGTGGGCAGCGCGCGCGCCTGGGCGAGAATTGCCGCCGCAGCGCGCGTGCTGGCGGCGGAAAGCTGAGCATGAGGGGAACGAGGGGTGTCCGCCGGCACTGCCTCGGTGACCTGCGCGGTGCCACCGATCGGCGCTACACCGAGGTTGCGGTACGGGCCGGGATCGTAGGGGTTCTGCCGGCCGGGCGGGAGCACCGGGAACCAGTCCATGGTGTCGGCCGCACCGAGCGAGCGCTCGAGCACGGCGTAATCCAGCGGCGTCGTGCTGAAGTCGAGCGCCTGGGTCAGGCCGCCCTGCACCGCGAGGCTGTCGACGGGGGTCCAGTTCGCCGGGTACACGCCCGCCAGCGAGAACACGGCCGGCCACTGACCGCTGGCCCGCAGCCAGGCCAGGTAGTCGTTGACCCCGCGCGAATAGGCGACGAGCGCCTGCGCGGCCTGGCCGGACTTCGGCATCGCGGCCCACTCCTGCTGCGCGGTCCTGAGCAGGCCGAGCCGGAGCTCGAACTCGTCCGAGGTGACGTACCTGGGGCCGGCCAACTGGGCCAGCGTGCCCTCCGCGAGCCGGCGTTCCAGATCCATCTGCGTGAGCCGGAAGCTGGCATGAAGGTACCCAAGGGCCAGGAATGCGTCGTTGTCGGTGGCTGCGCTTACCTCGGCGAGGCCCTGCTGAGTGAACGTCACCTGGGCTGGCCTGGACAGGCCGGGCAGGGTCAGCGTCTCGTCGGCAGGCAACCTCGCCCCGGCCGCCGAGGCCCACACCCCATGGCCGGGCACGAGGGCGGGGCCGAGCGCGGGCAACGACCCGTGCCCGACCGCAAGCAACCCGAGGACGAGCGCGGCGGCCGCCACGGCGACGACCGCGTTCCCATCCTGAAGAAGCTTGCGAGAACGCCCGCGACGTTCGATCTCGGTCATCCCGCGCCCCCGCATCGTGACTGACCTACTCGCGTAAACCGCATGCTAGGCGGTCCTGGGCTGCACTGCTCGTAGCCTGGCCGCGGTCAGCCGCCGGACTGGCGGACGAGATCGAGGAACTTGGCCACGATCGGCCCGTCGGTCGGGCCGCCCTCCCCGCCGTTGACGGTGACCATGGCGAACGCGATGGTGCCGTTGAAGCCGACCAGCCAGGCGTCTTGCGGCAGCGGGTTGCCCGAGCCGTACTGCGCGGTGCCGGTCTTGGCGTACGTGCCCGGCGGCAGGCCCTTGCCCGATGCGGTGCCGGTCGCGACGACCTGGGCCATCATCACGTGCAGGTAGCGGACCACCGCGGAGGGCAGGCTGACCGGGGCGATGCTCGCGTCGGGCGCGCCCGAGACCAGCACGGGCGCGCGCACCTGCCCGGTGTCGACGGCAGCGGCGACCATCGCCATGGCGAGCGGCGACATGAGCACCTGGCCCTGGCCGATGGTGGTCGCGGCCAGGTCGGCCTCGTCGGTCGGTTTGGGCACGGAGCCGCCGAACGCCGGAAGGCCGAGTTGCGGCGTGGTTCCGATCCGGTACTGGGCGGCCGTAGCGGGGAATTCCGCCGCGGTCAGGTTGTGCGTGGCCAGCCCGATGAAGGCGGTGTTGCAGGACTCGGCAAAGGCGAACAGCAGGTTGCTGATCGGCGCCGTCCCTTCGGAGTTGTGGAACACCTCGCCGTCGACGTCAAGCTGGAGCGGGCATGTGGCGGGCGAGGATGGCGTCAGCCCGTGCTCGATCAGCGCGGTGGACGTGATGATCTTGAATGACGACCCTGGCGGAAACGAGCCGTCCAGCGCCAGGTTGAACCCGCTCGTCCCCGGCACCGTGTCGGACGCGAGAATCTGGCCGGTCTGAGCGTTGACCGCGATCAGGGCCGCCTGCTTGTGCACGGAGGCGAGTGCCGACTCGACGTCGCGCTGGACCTCCGGGTCGATTCCGGTCTGCACCGGCGTGCCTGGCCGTGACTCGACCGTCGCCACCGTGCCGGCCGGGGACCCGTTTGCCGTGGTCGCGGTGATCGTCACCCCCGGTTGACCCGCCAGCTGCCGCTGATAGGCCTCCTCCAGGCCGGTCTGGCCGACGACGTCCGAGGCGTTGTAGGGCGGCCCGAGCTGTTGCAACTGCTGCGCGGTGATCGGCCCGACCGAGCCCACGACGTAGCCCAGGCCCGGTGTGATCGGGGTGCGCTCGTAGATGGTCTGGAAGACGGTGCCGGGGATCGGGTAGATCGTCGGCTTCAGCTGCAGGTAGCGCGCCCAGCTGATCGTGTACACAGGCTCGAACCACGTCGGCTCGGCCTTGGCCTCGTCGAGCGCCGAGGTGACGGCCTGCCGCGGGGCTCCGGCCGAGACCAGCGTGGCACTGACCGCCTTGGCGTTCTTGATCCGCTGGCCCTCTACTCCCACGATCACCATCGGCGCCTGAGTCGTCAGCG
>JASIBJ010000658.1 GCA_030045215.1 Streptosporangiaceae bacterium
CACGGTTCACGCTCACCGCTGCATGTCGTAGCGGACTGGCCGGGTTACTTCCCTAACGGGCCGGCAGTAGTGCGCCTTCTTCTTGAGGCCGGGGCCGACCCAGACGGCGGAGTCGGCCCCGCCTCGGACGATGAGACCCCCTTGCAGTGGGCGGCCAGCTCCGACGACTCCGAGGTGGCAGAGGCTCTGATTGACGGGGGTGCCGACATTGAGCGGCGGGTGGGGTCAATCGGCTCGCCCCTGCAGAACGCCGTCGGCTACGGCTGCTGGAACGTGGCCCGCCTCCTGGTCCAGCGGGGCGCCCAAGTCCAAACGCTCTGGGAGGCCGCAGCACTGGGCCTGATTGCCCGCGTCGAGGAACTGCTCGCCACCAGTCCCGCACCGGCACCAGAGGACATCACGGAGGCTTTCTGGCAAGCCTGCCACGGCGGCCAGCGCCGGGTAGCCGAGCGCCTAGTCGGCGCTGGGGCCGACATCAACGGCACGCCAGGCGGCTATAGCGACCAGACACCTCTCGAGATCGCCGCAAGCCCCGACACCCGCAGGTCGAATATCGTCGACTGGCTCAAGAGCCTCGGCGCCCGGTCGTCCGGCGAAACCTGATCCCAGGGGATCACCGTGTCGTCAGCTGCAGGCGCCGGGTGTGCGAGCGCGGCGGGATGGTCAGGTGGCGTTGGCCGGGCCGAAGCTGTCCTTGATGGCCGTTGTCACCCTCCGGGCGATGCCGAACTCGTTGATGATGCGGCCGAGGATCAGCCCGCCGCCGTGGACGTGGAAGGTCGTGGCGCTGCCGTCTCGCCCGAGGCGCACTGTGGCGAATGCCAGCGGCCCGTGGTGCACGCTCAGCGAGTCGCTGCCGTGCCGGGTCACCTTGTAGCTGTCGCCGAGTCTGTCCTGGAGGGCGTCGGCGGCCTCGTCGGAGGTTATGGTCTTTGAAATCGTCGCGCTGGGCATTTCTGGCCTCCCGTATCCGGGTTCGCAATGAGGAACGCTTAGCCGCCGCGCGGGAGCCAGTTGAACCGGCGCACGGCGATGATCAGCCCTGCTGCGCCCCACGCGGCCACGATCGCCAGGTCGCCCCAGCGGAATCCGGACCCGGTGGTGTGCGGGTTGTAGGCGGCAAGAAGGGCTGCGACCAGGTGCTCGACCGGGAAGACCTTGCCGATGTCGGCGAGCCAGGCGGGCAGCGCGGAGGTGGCGATGAACACGCCCGAGATGAAGCTCAGCGGCAGCACGATGGCCTGGACCACGGGCTGGGCGGCATCGACCGTGCGGATGAGGCTGGCTACCGCGAAGCCGAGGCAGCAGAACGCGGCTGCTCCGACGACCACGGCGACGACGAAGGCCGGGGCGGTGCGGCCCGGGATGGACGCACCGTAGGCGGTCCAGCCGATAACCAGCAGCAGGGCCGTGATGGCCAGCGCGGTCAGGATGGCGACCAGGGCGCGTCCGGCGATGACGGCGCTGGCAGGCAGCGGCGTCGCCCGGCGGCGCTTGTAGATTCCGGACTCGCGGTTGCGCACCACCACGACGGTCAGATTGGAGAAGGCGGCGGCGATCAGGCCGAAGGCGATGATGCCCGGCACGTAGTACGCCGACTCCTTCATACTCCCGCCGGGCACCTTGACGGTGGCGTTGCGGAAGATCGAGGCCAGGATCACGAGGAACAGCACGGGCAGGACGAGGGTGAAGAACACGCTCTGGATGTTGCGCCGGAAACAGCGGAAGTCAGAACCGAACTCGTGAGCTATCAAGCCAGGCAGCTGCCGCCTGGTTCCGGCTGGGTGGCTGCGGCGTTCGGTAACGGCGGTCATCGCGACCCCCTGGTGAGTTGCAGGTAAACGTCCTCGAGGGAGGGCCGGTGGACAGCCAGGTCGGGAAGGTCGATATCCCTCGCAGCGGCCCACTCCGCTAGCACGCCGAGCAGGCCCAGCGGGCTCTTAGTCGTCGCCTCGACCTGGCCGTCGGCCGTGCTGGTCACCGCGGCCGTCAGTACCGGTGGCAGATCGGCTGCCGGAACTCGTGGTGGCAGAGTGAAGCTGATGATTGACGCCTCGGTGTCACGGCCGCCAAGGGTCGCCGCGGTGCCCTCGGCCACGATTCGGCCGGCCGCCAGAACGGCGATCCGGTCGGCCAGGTACTCGGCCTCTTCCATGTAATGCGTGGTCAGGAAGACTGTCTTGCCGAGGTCGCGGAGCCCGGCGATCACCTGCCAGGCTGACTGCCGCGCCGCCGGATCAAAGCCAGTGGTCGGCTCGTCGAGGAAGATCAGCTCCGGGTCGCCGATTAGCGCGAGCCCGACGTCCAGGCGCCTGCGCTGGCCACCCGACAACCGGCCACAGCGCGCGCTGCGGCGATCGGCCAGGCCAACGAGCTCTAGCGTCTCGCCGACTGGCCGGGGGCTCGGGTAATACCCGGCGTACAAAGACAGGCACTCCTGCACCGTCAGCTCGGCCTCCGGTTCGGATTCCTGCAAGACCACGCCGATGCGTGCCCGCCAGTCTCTTCCCGCTTTGGCAGGATCGACGCCGAGAACCCAGGCCTCCCCGGCGGTGCGGCGCCGGTATCCCTCCAGGATCTCGACAGTCGTGGTTTTTCCCGCGCCGTTTGGACCGAGGAACGCGAACACCTCTCCCGCGCGCACCGCAAGATCGATATCCGCTACCGCTTCGGCGCCGTCGTAGGTCTTCCGGAGTCCGCGGACCTCGATGACCAGGCCAGCCGATGATCCCTGCTGATCCGGTAGCTGAGCAGGGCTTTTGCGTCTGAGTGTCTCTGACGTGACGTTGACCTCAGCGTTCACCGTCT
>JASIBJ010000064.1 GCA_030045215.1 Streptosporangiaceae bacterium
GGATGGCATACCGCTGGCGATCGAACTGGCCGCTGCCCGGCTGCGCTCGATGTCGATAGCCGACATCCAGGCCCGGCTGGGTGATCGGTTCGCGCTGCTGACCGGCGGCAGTCGTACCGCCCTGGCCCGCCAGCAGACGCTGCGGGCCGCGATCGACTGGTCCTATGAGTCGCTCAACCCGCGGGACCGGGCCGTGCTGGACCGGCTGTCGGTGTTCGCCGGCGGCTTCGGGCTCCCGCTGGCCGAGAAGGTCTGCAGCAGTGAGACGGTCGGGGAGGACGAGGTGCTGGACGCGGTCGGGTCGCTGGTCGATAAGAGCCTGGTGCAGGCCGACCCCGCACCCGGCGGCGGGGTGCGGTACCGGCTGCTGGAGACCATCGGCCAGTACGCAGCCGGGAAACTGGAAATCATCCCAGGCAACGCAGCCGCGGCCCGCGAGGCGCATGCCGCCGCGCTCCTTGCCTTCGCCGAGACCGCGGCCGGCCATCTCGGGGGCCCCGGCGAGCGGGAATGGTGGGGACGGCTGGAGACCGAGGCCGACAATCTGCGGCTGGCTGCCGCGCACCTGCGCGCCACGCCCGGGCAGGCTGACCGCCAGCTGCGCTTCGCGGTAACCCTGACCAGGTGCTGGGTCCCCATGGGACGCGGCGGCGAGATACGCGACCTGATCGACGACGGCCTGGCCCGCGCGGCCGAGCACATACCCCTCGGCCTCCAGGCCGCGGCCTGCCGGTCTGCCGCGTTCGTCTGCCTCGAATGGGGACCGACGAACCTGGTTCACGCCTATGTCGAGCGGGGCCTGCCGATCGCGCGGCAGATCGGCGACCTGGCACTGGAGTCCCGCCTGCTCGGCGACCTTGCCAGGGCCGACTACCAGGAGGGCGACTACGACGGTGCCGCCCGGGTTGCGGACGAGGCAGTAGCCGCGGCCCGGCGTAGCGGCCAGCCGGACGTCATCTCGCAGGCACTCGGCCGACATGGCGCCATGCGCTCGTCGTTCGACCCGGACGGCGCACGGGATGACCTCAGCGAGGCCATCGCCCAGTGCCGGGCGACCGGCAGTAGTGGTGTCATGCTGGCTTCCTGGCTGGACTCGCTGGGCGTGCTCGAGCTCGAGAACGGCAACCTCGATGCGGCGCAGCCTTACCTGGAGGAAGCCGTCAGCATCTCCGACCCGCTCGCGCTACCGAGATTCCGCTGGAGCATCCGCACGAACCTGGGACACCTGGCGATCATGCGCGCAGACCACAGCCGCGCCTGTTCGGTCTGGCTCGAGGCGCTCACGATCTGCGACGAGGTCCCTGCGCTGCGCGACGAACCATTGAACTACCTCGGCGCCTCCCTCTGCCTGGCCGCGGCCGGTGACCACCAGCACGCCGCCGAGCTCTTCGGCACCGCCGACGCGCTGCTCGACCGCGACAACAAAGCGTGGGAGCCGCTGGAGACCAGGCTCCGCGACCAGCACCAGTCCAGGCTCCGCGAGCAGATGGGAGCACCCGCCTTCCAGGCCGCCTACGACAGCGGCCGACAACTCACGCCCAATCAGGCCATGGAACTGGCCCGGCGCGAACTCGGCCGGCTGGCCCCGCCTTGACGAGGGCGCCCCGCCCAGCTAGCCACACCGGCACCAAACCCAGCCGCTTAGCGAGATGGAAGTTCCGCACCGTCTGCAGAACGCCCTCGTACGGTGGCGCTCCTGCCCGTCTCGCGTAGCGAAGCCCGGCTGTCAAGCGCCAAGATCGCTTCGCGGACGGGGCGTGTACCAGAGCCTATTGGCCACGCGCTCGACGGCAAGAATCCCGGCTACGGCCAAGGCAGCCGCGATCGCGACACCGGCGTCGCGCGTGCCGCCGATCGCGGCGGCCGCGCCAACCACTACCACGACAGGCCGTACCAGGGTGAGCGGTCCGAGGATGACCGCCATAGCCAGGTAGCGCTTGCGCCAGTCCACGGTCGCGTAGATGGCAAGAGCCACGAGGACGGCCAGTGCATACGGCGTGTAGACGCCCAGCATTATCTCGCCTGCGCGCAGGTAGAGCCCGCTCCGCGAGGGCTGCATCAGGACAACGGCGCTGGTGAGCGCCACCGCGGGGATCAGCAGGACGACCACGACCGTCGCACCGCGGCGGGCCGCGCGCCGATCGGAGGCACGATGCTCAATGAGCCCGCTCCGGCCGGCCGAAGAACGGAAGCCAGCGCAGGCTCCATCCACCAAGGCCAGCAGGACCAAGCCGACAACGACCGCCGTCATCACTGCCGGAACCCGACGATCGGGCGCAGCACGTCCAGGCCGCGGGGGTGCCAGCGCGGCCCTTCGAGCACCAGCACGTGATAGCTGGGGGCTCCGGCGCGCGCCGCATCCTCCAGCGCTGCGGCCGGGTGGGCGCGGCGCGCCGACATCACGCCGTCATGCCTGGAGACCGGCTCGCGCATCCGGGCCTGATGAAACACCCACGCGCCGAGCGTGGACCACAGGCACGGCGCGATGTCCCAGTGCGCGAAGGCGGCAATGCCGATCCGCGCCTGGACGGCGAAAAAGCCTGGGAGCCCCGACTGCGGTATGTGATGCATCAGGCCGCTGGAAATGAAGATCGTGCGGGCCGCGTCATGGACGGCTGCCTGCGGGCTAAATGCGTCACCGCAGATGAACTGGCAGGC
>JASIBJ010000659.1 GCA_030045215.1 Streptosporangiaceae bacterium
GCGGCCAGGCCGCGGCCGCGCTCCCGGCCGGCATGCCGGCCGGCCTCGCGGCGCGGCTGGAGCGGCTCATTCACGACGTGTTCGTGCACGGCTACCTGGCCGCGATGCGGCCGACGATGGCGCTGTCGGTGGGCCTGCTGCTAGCCGCGGCGACGGCGTGCCTGCTGGTGCGCCGCGATCCGGCAGCAAGGCGGCGCAGCGAGCCCGGCGAGCACATCCGGGGCTTCCCGGCCGAGCAGCCAGCCCCGGCCCAGACCCTGACGATCGCCGGTGAGTGAAACGCGGCCGCTGACGACTGCGGGGGAGACAACCCGCGCGTGTGGCTCACAACCCAGGAGAGGAACGACAATGACTGAGAAGATCATCAAGGACCGCGCCGTGGAGGCGCTCAAGGTCGCTGCGGGCTGGCCGGGCGCTGACCGGACGACGCTGATCACGCTGGCCACGATTCTCGCCGGTACCGGCGCGGACGCGGACGGCATGCAGTACTTCGAGCAACTGGCCGCCGACCAGCCAGACCAGCCGCTGCCGCGCGCCCTGGCCGGCTTCTTCCGCGTGCGGGCCGGCGAGGATGTCCCGGCCGGCCTGGCCCAGCTCGACGACGCCGCCAGCCGGGATCTCGGCCCGGCGCAGTACTTCCGCGGCCTGGCGCTGGCCGGCCTGCCGTCGGATGCCGGGCGGGCCGCGCAGGCGATACAGGACCTGGAGTTCGTCCTCGCCGTGCGCGACCAGTTCCCCGGGCAGATGATCCGGGCCGTGCATCACGCGCTGGCCGCGGCGTACGCGGCGGTCGGCGACGAACAGAGCGCGGCCGTCGCGGCGGAGCGCGCGGGCCTGGCGGGGGCACCTGCCGGAACCAGGCTCGAGTTCAGCGGGTTCTGGGTGAACGCGGACGAGGGTTTCCACTTCGGCTCGCCGCGGATCGTCGAGCCGGCGCCGGGCATCCAGGTGGCGCAAGGCTACGACTTCGGCGACTTTGCGTTCGTCCGCACCGACGACGGTGCCGTCGCGATCGACGCGGGCACCGCGGCCCGCCGGGTGCGGCAGGCCCTGGCCGACGCGGGCCTTTCGGCCGAGGACGTCAGTCACGTGATCGTGACGCACGCGCACTTCGACCACGCGGGCGGTATCGCCGGACTGCTGCGGCCGGGAACCACAGTCATCGCGCAGGCAGGCTTCCCGGCGGAACTCGAACGCCAGCACGCAAACTTCGTGCCGTTCAGGAACTTCACCGGGCGCGGTGCCGGGTTCGGGGACGGCGGGCCCGCCGAGCCGGACACCATCAGCGTGGATCAGCCGGTCTCCGAGCGCACGACGCTGTCAGTCGGCGGCACGGAGATCGTGCTGTACCCGGTGACGGGCGGCGAGACGGAGGACGCGCTGATGGTCTACCTGCCGGCCAGCGGCATCCTGTTCACCGGCGACGTGCTGATGCCCTACCTCGGGGCGCCCTTCTTCGCCGAGGGCTCGCCAGAAGGGCTGCTCGACGCGCTGCGCTTCATTACCGAGCTCAAGCCCAGGGCGCTGATCCAGGGCCACACTGTGCTCACCGAGGTGTTCACGATGGACGTGGTCGCCGGCCTGCTGCCGGCGCTCACCCAGCTCAGGGCCGACGCGCTGGCGGGCATCGCCCGCGGCATGACCCTGACCGGGCTGCTGGACGCCAGCTACCTGCCCGACGCGCTGCGAGAACACCCCGCCGCGGTCGCGCCGTTCCTGGTCATGCGGGAGCACTTCGTGCAGCGGCTGTATCACCAGCGCACCGGCTACTGGGATGCGGACGGGCAGGGGCTGGAGCCAATCGCCCCAGCCGCCAGGGCCGCCGCCCTCGACCTGCTGGCCGGGGGACGCCGCGAGCCGTTCACCGACGCCGCGAGTGCACTGCTGGCGCAGGGCGATCACGCGCTGGCCCTGGAGATCGCGAGCGCGGGCCTGGCCCGTCACCCGGACACCGCCGAGCTCACCGAGCTGCGGCAGCAGGCGCTCTACCGGCTGATGGAGCGGCATCAGCTCCAGGACCCGTTTCGCTTCCTGATCTACGCCGAGATGGCAGGCGTGGAACTCGGGCCGTCGGCCTGACACCGCCGTGGCCGGGAATCAGGCCTGGTGAGGCTCGTGGCCGCGGAGAGCACGTCGGCCACGAGCCTTACTGGCTGCTACCGATGGTGGTGGCCGCCGCCGAAGCCGTGGTCAAACCGGGCCCGGCGGACAAGCTTGACGCTGTCCATCACGACCGGTCCTGAGATCGAGGTGATTCCGCTGGCCGTCTGGATCGGGTCGATCGCCCGGACCAGGATGCTGGTCTCGTCTCCGTGGAACCGCGGAGCCTTGACGTCGAGCGTGATGAAGCTCCAGTTCGCGTGCCGGTAGGCGGAGTAGTCGGTAACCGGGTCGGGGATGTCGTCGGCCGTGCCGGTCCCGCCGGTGGCCGTGTCGGTGCCGCTCCATTCCCAGATCAGCGGCACACCGGACGCGTTAGCCGGGTCGCCGCCGCCGGTGACGCCATACCAGCCGGTGTACAGGTCCTGGCCGCCGCCGCCGGCGCCGATATACGTCGTGCCATCCCGCTGCGGGTGCACAGTACCGCCCGACGGCACGGTCTTGGTCACCCCGCCGCCGCGAATCGGGTAGCTGCGCTCATAGGCGTGCACGTGGCCGCTGACTACGAGGTCGACGTCGTACTTGTCGAACAGCGGCTGCCACACGAGCCGGATGCCGCCGTCGGAGCCGTGCGTGGTGTTGGAGCTGAACACCATGTTGTGGAAGCCGACGATGATGAAGTCGATGCCCGAGCCCGGCGACCGGTGGTGGGCTAGCTCGCGCTCGAGCCAGGCCGTCTGCTTGCCCTCGGTGTAGCCGTTGTTGTCCGACAGCTCGGCCGACAAGTCGTTGCCGTCAAGCTGGATGACGGCCACGTTCCCGTACGTGAATGACTTGATCACGGTCGAGCCGGTCTCCCACTCCGGGGCGTATGCCTGCGGGAACCTGGTCGTGAAGCCGATGTAGCCGAAATCGGCCAGCGGCTCCATCTCGTGGTTGCCGACGCCGGCCTGCCACGGGATCGACTGGGCCGCGGCGGGCCCGACGATGCCGAGATAGGCGTCCCAGGCACCGGGGCTGAACGCGCTGACGCCGGTGGGCACGCCGTTGGAGTAGTAGCCGGAGCCGCCGCCGGCGTAGCTGAGGTCGCCGACGATCACGTTGAATCGCGGGTTGAGGGACGCGATGACCTGCGCCACCGGCAGGCTGGTGACGTCGCTGGTGGCCTCGTCGCCGACCATCGTAAACCGGAAGTCGGTCAGCCCTGGTGCCGCGGTCTGGAAGGTGACGTCGTCACTCCAGTTCACGCCGTCGTTGCTGACCGAGTAGTGGTAGGTCGTGTCGGGCAGCAGGTTGCGCAGCAGGGTGTTGTTGTACACCGTGTTCTCGACCGGCTCACCGCTGATGGAAGGCACCGGCACGGTCCCCGAGTTGACGGCCTTCTCAACCGCGCCGTAGGTCGCGTCGAGGCCGTATCTGACCTGCGGGGCGGGAACCGAGGGCACCGGGCCGTTGTAGGTGCCCACGGACCACGAGACGTGCATCTCCCTGGCCGGATCGCGGCCGTAGGCGATCCACTGCGGCGCGGCGGCGGTAGACGCGAACGCGGAAGACTGGCGCCAGAAGAACGGCCCCGCGGCCGCGGCAAGACCCGCGACGCCGGCGCCCTTCAGTAGTGCGCGCCGACTGTAGCGCGCGCGGAGATAATCGTGCATCTCCTGGATGGTCATGTCCTTGACGAACTTCTCGGGGATCTCCCCGTACGGCGTTTCCATGGAAGCAGACGGTAAAGATTGGAAATGAATTTTTCCTGGCACCGTGGAGTCGGCTGGGCGAAGACGTCGGATCAGGAAAGCCACCGTCCGCGCTGGTGGTTCATGACAGATGTCATCGTCAGCTGGTGACATCGGCCGGTCGATTCCTCTTGCACGGCGAAGGAAGGTGGAAGGGCAAGCGGACGCCAGCAGAATCGCAGGTTGACGATGAACGCGACCCAGGACAGGTACCAGATCCCGCCGATGAAGGCGTCGGATGCCGACCGGGACCGGGTGCTGGCAGTGCTGACCGAGAACTTCCAGGCGGGGCGGCTGACATCGGACGAGCTTGAGGACCGCACAGGGCGGGCCCTGTCGGCGCGCACCCTGGATGAGCTGGATGCCCTGACGGCAGACCTGCCGAGCGCGGATCCGGCGGGCCTGGCCGAGTCGGCCGCGGCCGGCGGGCCGGGCGGGCGGCTGCCGATTGGCGCCGTGGTGCTGGCTGTGATCCTCATCGCCGGCGTCGTGTTCGGCGCCACCGCGGCCGGACACGCCTCGCACTTCCTGTGGCTGCTGATCGTCGTGCCGTTCGTCGCGCGGCGGCTCGCGGCCCGGCACGGCGGCTGGTCGGACTCGGGGCGGGAACTGCGGGACCGGTGCCGCCGGAGCCCGTGGATGCTGGGCTGAAGCGGCTGGCTACCGGCTCCGGCCGGGGCGGCTGTCCGCCGGGCGCGTACGCTGGCCTCCCGGTCTACTCAGCGAGCGGGTACTACAGGCGAGCGGGCAGGACAGCGAGGGAGGACCGTGGACCTCGGGCTAAACGGGAAGACCGCGCTGGTCGCCGCGTCGAGCAAGGGCCTGGGCAAGGCGTCCGCGCTGGCCCTGGCACGGGAAGGCGCGCGCGTCACGATCTGCGCGCGGAGCGTCGGAGAGCTGGAGGCGGCCGCGAGCGACATCAGGGCCGAGACCGGGGCGGAGGTCCTCGCGGTGCAGGCCGACCTCACCTCAGCCGATGACATCGGCATCGTGGTCGCCGCCACGGTCGAGCGATTCGGCGGCGTCGATGTCCTGGTCAACAACTCTGGCGGGCCGCGGATCGGCAGCTTCGCCGACCTCAGCGATGACGACTGGCGGCAGGCATTCGAGACCGTCACGCTGAACTTTGTGCGCTTCGTCCGCGAGGTCGTGCCGTACATGCGCCAGAAGCGGTGGGGCCGCATCGTGGGGATCCAGTCCACCTCGGTCAAGCAGCCCGTCGGCAACATCGACCTGTCGAACGGGACCCGGCCGGGCATCGCCGGGCTGGTGAAAGCGATCATGCCGGACCTCGCCAGGGACGGCATCACGGTCAACCTGGTGCTGCCCGGCTCGTTCCGCACCGATCGCATCCTCCGCAGGGGTCCGGACGAGACTGCCGCCCAGCGGGATGCGAGCATCGCCTCCATTGCGGCCGGGATCCCACTTGGGCGGCTGGGCGAGCCGATCGAACTCGGCAACCTGGTCGCGTTCCTTGCCTCCGAGCAGGCTTCCTACATCACCGGTGCGGTCTACCAGGTCGACGGCGGCGCCATCCGCTCGAACCTGTAGCCAAGCGGGCGAGCGTTTCGTGAGCGGGAACTCGGCGGCACCGGGTGGCGCAGAAGCGGGCGATGCGAGCGATCCCTGCGCCGATGTTGACGTCCTGGTCGCGGGCTTCGGCATCGCCGGCGGGTGCGCCGCAGTGGAGGCCGCAGCGGCTGGCGCGTCGGTCCTGGTCCTGGAGCGGGCCGCGGCCGCGGGCGGCACGAGCGCGATGGCGGGCGGTCACTTCTACCTGGGCGGAGGGACGGTCGTCCAGCGCGCGACCGGGCACGCGGACAGCGCCGACGAGATGTATGCCTACCTCATGGCCGTCACCCCCGAACCGGATCCCGACAAGATCCGGGCCTATGCCGACGGCAGCGTCGAGCACTGCGGCTGGCTGGAGAGCCTGGGATTTGAGTTCGAGCGCAGCTATTACCCGGAGAAGGCGGTGATCCAGCCGCAGACCCAGGGCCTCATGTACACCGGCAACGAGAAGGTCTGGCCCTTCCGTGACGTGGCGGTGCCCGCTCCCCGCGGCCACAAGGTCCCCGTGCCCGGTGACACCCAGGGGGCGAAGCTCGTGATCGATCTGCTCGAGCGGCGGGCCGCGGAGCTTGGCGTCGAGGTTCGGTTCGAGGCCGGCGTAACCGAGTTGCTCACCGACGCCGGCGCCGTCACCGGCGTCCGGTGGCGGTCCTTCGACCGCACCGGAACCGTCCGGGCCCGCAGCGTGATCCTGGCAACCGGCGGCTTCGTCATGAACGCCCCGATGGTGGCCGAGCACGTGCCCCAGCTCGCGGAGAAACCGTTCGTGCTCGGCACCACCTACGACGACGGGACGGGCATCAAGCTGGGCCTGTCGGTCGGCGCCCAGGCCCTGCACATGGATCAGGCCTTCATCACCGCGCCCTTCTACCCGCCGGGCAGGCTGCTGACCGGCATCGTCGTGAACCGCGAGGGAAAGCGCTTCGTGGCCGAGGACAGCTATCACTCGCGCACGTCCGGGTTCGTGCTGGACCAGCCGGGCAGCGCGGCCTTCCTGATCGTCGACAGCGAGCACATGGAGCGCCCCGAGTTCCCGCTGGTGCCGTTCATCGACGGGTGGGAGACGATCGGGGACATGGAAGCCGGACTCGGCCTGCCGGCCGGAAGCCTCGCTGCGACTCTTGCCGCCTACAACGAGGCGGCGGCGCTCGGTGAGGACCCGGAGTTCCACAAGCACCCGGACTGGCTAGAGCCTCAGGACACCGGCCCGTGGGCGGCCTTCGACCTGAGCCTCGGCAAGGCCATGTACGCGGGCTTCACGCTGGGAGGCCTGCGCTGCACGGTCGACGGGCAGGTGCAGCGCGCGGATGGTTCGGTCATTACCGGCTTGTACGCCGCGGGCGCGTGCGCCTCTAACATCGCCCAGGATGGCAAGGGTTACAGCAGCGGAACCCAGCTGGGCGAGGGATCGTTCTTCGGCCGCCGGGCTGGCCGTCACGCCGCGCGGCGGGCGCGCTCCTAGCCCGCCGGCTACTACATTCCGGAAGTGAAACGTCCGCAATCACTTCTACGGTGGCGGCATGACGAGAACCGAGTACTGGTGGGAACCGCCCCTGGCCGGCACCGAGGCCGAGCACCTCGCCGCGGCCCTCGACCGCCTGCGCATAATCTTCCGCTGGAAGCCGACGACCTGGATGCGGCCGGACTGCAGACCCGGATCGGAGCCTCCTCGCTGACCCTCGGCGGTCTCCTCAAGCACCTTGCGCGCGCCGAGGACGATATCTTCGGCCCCAAGCTCAGCGGAGCCGCGCGTAGTGCGCCGTTTGACGCCGTCGACTGGGACGCCGACCCTGACTGGGACTTCAACTCGGCCGCCGGCGACACCCCAGAAGAGCTCTACGCGATCTGGGACAGCACCCGCGAGCGATCCATAGCCCGGCTGAAGGCGGCCCTCGCCGACGGCGGACTCGACCAGCCGGTCCATCTGGAGTGGCCGGGCCGAGGGCACCTCAGCCTCCGCCGGCTGGTCTGCGATCTGATCGAGGAGTATGGCAGGCACACGGGCCACGCCGACCTGATCCGCGAGGCCGTTGATGGCCGGGTCGGCGAAGACCCTCCGGGAGGATGGCATCCGGTATCCGGGCAATCGCAGCTGGCCAGGTAACTTCCTGGCCCTCGGTACTTAAGCACCCGCTTGACTATTCGCGTGCTCGGCTGGATACTCAAGCACATGCTTAACGAAGTGGCCGACCTGGACCGCGTTTTCCATGCGCTCGCGGATCCGGGCCGGCGGGTAATGATCGAGCGGCTCAGCCAGGGGCCGGCATCGGTGAGCGAGCTTGGCCGGCCACTTGCGATGTCGCTCGCGGCCGTCGTGCAGCACGTTCAGGTGCTGGAAGCCAGCGGGCTGGTGCAGTCGCACAAAGCCGGCCGGACGCGCACCTGCGCGATCAACCCGGCGGCGCTCCGCACGGCGGAGTCGTGGATCTCCCAGCGGCGCACGCTCGTCGAGCGCCGGCTCGACCGGCTCGGCGAGTATCTGGCCAGGACGGCCGGATCACAGGATGCGGTGCTCGCCGATCCGCCCGACCGCAGCTGAACTCGAACCCGAGGAGTACCGATGACCGAGCGTTCAGTCCTGCATGACACGTTCACGATCGAGCGCACGTACCCGGCGACGCCGTCGCGGGTGTTTGCCGCCTTCGCGTCAGAAGAGGCGAAGGACGCCTGGGGCGACACCGGCGACGTGGAGGCTGCCGATCCTCCGGGCACTTCGGAGCTTGACTTCCGGGTCGGCGGCCGGGAGCGCTTCAGCCACAGGTATCAGGGCACGACCTACCACTACGACGGGCTGTACTACGACATCGTCCCGGACCAGCGGATCGTCTACAGCTATGAGATGTACGCCGACAACGTGCGGATCTCGGTGTCGGTGGCCACGATCGAGTTCGCCAAGGACGGCGACGGCACCGCGCTCACCTGGACCGAGCAGGGCGCCTATCTCGATGGCATCGACGGGCCGGAGGCGCCTCGACTGCGGCAAGGCGGCACCACAGAGCTCCTCGACGGCCTCGGCACCTACCTGCAGCGTCGCGCGGACGGTTCGCCCGCCTGACTGCGGCATATCGACGTTAGTCTCGGGCGCGGGTTCGGCGCTACCGAGCTGCGGCGGAACTAGCCCCGGGTCGCGTTCGGTGCCGGGGCCCGGTTGCCGGGCCCATGGTCACAGGCCGAACTCCTCCAGGAGCCTCAGCCAGAACTCGCTCACCGTCGGGAAGCACGGGACGGCGTGCCACAGCTGCTCGAGCGGCACCCGGGCAGTCACGGCAATCGTGGCCGCATGCAGGTGATCCACGACGGCCGGTCCGACCAGGGTGAAGCCGAGGAGTGCGTGGCTGGGCTCGTCGACGACCGCTTTCACCCGGCCGGTATAGCCATCGGCCTGGAGCGCAGCACCCTCGACCTCTGCCATGTCGTACTCGACCGTGCGGACGGTGAAGCCGTCGGCACGGGCCTTCGCTTCGGTCCGTCCCACGGCGCAGACCTGCGGGTCGGTGAATATTGCCTGGGGGGCGCCGCGGTCGTCGGCGCTGTCGCGGAACGCCAGCCGGTCATCGGGCAGGCCCCTGGCCCGCGCGGCGATCACGTCAGCGCAGATCCTGGCCTGGTACTTGCCCATGTGAGTGAGCAGATTGCGGCCGTTGACATCGCCGGCGGCGTACAGCCAGCCGCCGGGTACGCCGGTCGCCCGCATGCTGGCGTCCACGTGTACCGGGCCGTCGGCCGCCGACAGCCCGACCGTCTCCAGGCCGATGTCCGTGACGTTCACCTGACGGCCGGTTGCGACCAGGATCTCATCAGCCTCGATCAGCGAGCCGTCGTCGGCCCGCACCGTGACCGGGCCGCCGCTGATCGGGCGCTCGACCCCGGCTGCGGTGCGGCCAGGGCGAACGTCAATGCCCGACTCGCGGAACGACTTCTCCAGCAGCTGTCCGGCGAACGGCTCGTGCCGGGGCAGCAAGCGCTCGCCGCCGATGAGGATCGTCGTTTCCTCGGCGCCGAGAGCATGCAGCGCCTGCGACATTTCACATCCGACGGGGCCTCCACCGATCACGACCAGCCGCTTGGGCACCTCGTGCACGTCGGTCGCTTCCCGATTGGTCCACGGGTGCGCCGCGCGCAGCCCCGGCACGTCTGGGATCAGCGGGTCGCTGCCGGTGGCGAGAACGACAGCATGCCGGGCCGCAAGAGCTCGAGTGCTGCCCTGCGGCCCCGTCACATCTACTCTGAGCTGGCCCGCCAGCCGACCCTGGCCCCGGAAGAAGGTCGCGGGCATGTCCTGGATCGCGCGCACCTGCGGCGCGTCGTCTTGATGGTCGACGAAGTTGTCCCGGCGGGCCAGCACGGGCGCGGGGTCGATGGGGCCGCGGAGTTCGACGCCTGGCATCCGGCCCACCTCGGCGGCGAGTTCCATCGGCCACAGGAGCGCCTTGCTCGGGACGCAGCCGTAGTGCTGGCATTCGCCACCCGCCAGGCGCCGTTCCACAACGGCAGCAGTCATGCCGTTCCGCACCGCGCGCTGCGCCGCCGTCTCGCCAACCGGGCCCGCGCCCACCACGATCACATCGAAGACATCATCGTTTTCTGCCACGGATTCCCCCGTTTTACGCCTTATATTCTCAGTTAGGCCGAATATCCTCAGGTAGGCCGACCGCCGCTGCCGGCCCCGAGCTCACCTTGCCTCCATACCCGCTCGCGGAACCGGTCGTGCGCGGGAAGCTGACCGCACCTCAGCGGGCCGTATACCAGCCCGTACTGGCCCGCAGCGCCGATGGCGGCCGAGAGCCGATCCGAGGCCGTAGTGTCGGCGTAACCGCGTCGCTAGCCGTCGGCGGAAGGGCGGGTGCATGCCGGATCAGACCGGACCTGTGGCATCCGTGCGTGCCAACCGCGCGTTCCTGGCCCGTGCGGTCCGTTTCCTGGCCGCGGAAGCCGGGATCCGCCAGTTCCTGGATATCGGCGCCGGCATCCCGGCCGCTCACAACACTCACGAGGTTGCCCAGGCCGTGGCGCCGGACTGCCGTGTGGTCTACGTCAACCACGATCCGGTCGTGCTGGCGCACGCCCGTGCCCTGCTCGCCAGCACCCGGGAGGGCGTGACCGATTACCTGGAAGCTGATCTGCGCCAGGTCAACACGGTACTGGCCCGCGCAGCTCGGACCCTCGACTTCTCGCGGCCGGTGGCCGTGATGATCGCCGTCATGCATCTCGTCGTCGACGCAGACGACCCCTACGGAATCGTCGCCGCGTTCGTGGACGCGGTGCCATCGGGCAGTTACCTCGCCCTGTCCCAGGCCGGGTCCGGCATCGACGCCGGGCAGATGGCCGAGGCGGCGAAACGCTGCAACCGCCTGGCCCGCGATACGCAGCGTCATCGCAGCCACGCTGAGGTGGCCAGGTTCTTTGACGGCCTCGACCTGGTGCCGCCAGGACTGGTCGCGGTTCAGGAGTGGCGGCCGGATTCCGATCTGGAAGCGGCGGCCAGGTCGGCCATCTGGGGCGGCGTGGGCCGTAAGGCCTAGCGAGGCTGCGCAGGGCCCAGCCGGACTGCCGGGCTCAACCGGCGGTGAGAGATCATGGAAACGGCGGTGCACCGGCGTGCAACGCCACGGGGGCACCGCGTAGCCGACGGGGGGGTTAACGACGGCCATGGCGGCGACGGTCTTGCTCGTCGAGGACGAGCGCAAGCTTCGTGACCTCGTCCGCTCCTACCTTGAGCGGGCCGGCTTCATGGTGCTGTCGACCGGGTCAGGCGCAGAGGCGCTGAGCCTCGCCGCGTCGTCCTCACCCGACTTGCTCATCCTCGACCTCGGCTTGCCCGACGTGCCCGGCGAGACGGTCGCCAGGGATGTACGGGAAGCCGGAAATACACCGATCCTGATGCTGACCGCGAAGAGCGAGGAGGAGGACAGGGTCCGGGGGCTGGAGCTGGGCGCCGACGACTACGTCACGAAGCCGTTCAGCCCGCGCGAGCTGGTGTTGCGCGCGCAGGCCATCCTCCGGCGGGGCAGCCAGGGCGCGGAGTCCGGCGTGACCAGCTACGGGAACGGAGCCCTCATCATCGACGAGCCGCGCCGCGCGGTTCGCGTCCGCGGCGCTGCCGTTGATCTCACCCCGACCGAATGGGGCGTCCTCGTGGCGCTTGCGGCCGTCCCCGGCCGCGTCTACTCGCGGTTCGAGCTCATCAACCGCGTCCGCGGCTATGAGTTCGATGGCTACGAGCGGATCATCGATTCGCACGTGAAGAACCTTCGGCGCAAGATCGAGGGCGATCAGGGCAATCCCGAGATCGTGAAGACCGTGCTGGGCGGCGGGTACCGGCTTGGCCTTGCCCGAGATGACTGACGAGGGCTCGGCCCGTCCCCGCCAGCCTGGCGGTGACACGCTTGCGCTCCGCTTGGCACTCGGCTTTCTGGGCGTCGCCCTGGCCGCCGTTGCAATCCTGGCCGGGCTAACGGCCGTCTTCGCGGCCAGGGACGTCTCGGCGCTCGCCCGCAATCAGCGGGCCGAGCTGACGACGGCGATCGCCGCGGCCGCAGGCGCCGCCTGGGAACGAACCGGCAGCTGGGCTGGCGCGGACCTGTCGCCGGCGCTCGACCTGGCCGCCCGCACCGGCGCCGACGCACAGATCCGCGATACCAGCGGAACGGTCGTGGCCGTGTCGCAGGGCTACGCCGCGCAGTCGGGCAAGCCGATGTTCCGCTCGGCTGTCGTCGTGCACGGCAGGCACGTCGGGACGACGGTCGTCAGGTTCACCGGCGCCGGGCTCGCAAGCGCCGACCACGCGCTGGTGATAGCCCTGCTGCGGGCTCTCGCCGCGGCCGGCGGGCTCGCCGCCCTCGTCGCGCTCGTCACGGCACTTGCGATCGCGCGCAGGCTCTCCCGGCCCGTCGCCCGCATCATCTCGGTGGTCAGGGCGATGGGCGGGGAGCAGCGGGCCGTCCGGGTGGGCGCTGTGCAGGCGCCCAGCGAGCTGCGAGAGCTGGGCACGGCCTTTGATCAGATGGCCGACCGGCTTGACCGGAACGAACAGCTGCGCCGGGACCTGGTAGCCGACGTCGCGCATGAGTTGCGAACGCCCGTTGCGGTGCTGCAGGCCGGACACGAGGCGCTGCTGGACGGCGTGGCCGAGCCGACGCCGGCCGAGCTGTCCTCGCTAAGGGACGAGGTGCTGCGCCTGGCTAGGATGATCGACGACCTCCAGACGCTCTCGGCCGCCGATGCGGCTGCGATGCAGCTCAGACGCCAGCGCTGCGACCTGGCAGGCATCGCGGCGGATGCGGCCGACAGCCTGGTCGCCCGGTTCGATGCCGCCGGCATCACGCTGGATCGCCGGCTCACACCGGTGGATGTGCAGGCCGATCCGCGCTGGTTGCATCACCTCGTCACCAACCTGCTGACCAACGCGCTGAAATTCTCGCCGGCGGCCAGTCGGGTGACACTCGAGGTCGGGCCGGACGATGAGGATGCGCTGCTTGTCGTCAGCGATACGGGCATCGGCATACCGGCGGCCGACATGCCGCACATCTTCGACCGGTTCTGGCGCGGCAGGCAGGCCGCTCACACGCAGGGCAGCGGCATCGGGCTGGCCATCGCCGCCGAGATTGCCGCAGCTCATGACGGGCAGCTGACCGCGCGCAGCCGGCCAGGCGAGGGCACTGAGCTGACGCTTACCTTGCCGCGCGCCCGTTGACCCGGGTAGCGCCGCAGTCAGCTCACTCCTGGCGACCTGCTGGACGATTGCGTCGTGCGGCTCCTGTCGCGCGCCTCTTGCGGCGGCGCGCAGGACGGCCATGGCCACGGCCTGCCTGACGCCGGGCTGCCTCGGCGGCGAGCGTCGATTCGATCCTCGCGGCCACGTCATCAGGCATGGTGAGCGCCTGGTGGCTGGCCATCAAGCTGTTCATCAGCTGCGCACTGCCAGCTTGCACGGCCCGATCCTCTCAAGCGAGCGTCGCGATTCCTGGACGCCCCGAGTAGGCAGCTCACCAGGGCCGATGACGTGGCAAGGCCGACTCCGGCTGGCTCTGGCCCGCACGCGGACGATCGGGCCCGCCGGAAGCTTGGCTCTCTGATGTTGTGTCCCCGTGGCTGCCGACCCGGGATGCGCTTTCAGC
>JASIBJ010000065.1 GCA_030045215.1 Streptosporangiaceae bacterium
CGCCGTACCATCTCGACTACCATACCGACACGTCCTTCCGGCTGTTCTTCTATGACAATCTTGGCGATCCGGCAAATCGCGAAGTCTTTCACCGTCCGAATTTCAAGCCAAATAATCGGCTGAAGGAGGAGTGCCTGGAAGACATCGCGTCGTTCATCGATATTCTCGACCAGGCCGACGTTACCGTGCGCAGGCCCGAGATGCTCAACCATGTCCCGGAAACTAAGACCCCGGCATGGACCGCTCCGATGGGCCACGCCATGATGCCTCGCGACCTGTTCCTGGTCGTTGGCGATGAGATCATCGAGACCCCGCCCATGGTGCGGTCCCGCTACTTCGAGTCAGATCTCTACCGGGAACTTTTCACCGAGTACTTCAACGCAGGCGCGAAGTGGACTGCCGTCCCGAAGTCTCGCTTGCTTGATCGCAACTTTGACTACAGCTACGTGGCGCGAAGCGGATACGACGGCGACGTGCCTGTCGATTTGTTCCCGGAGATCATGTTCGACGCCGCGCAGATAGCCCGGCTCGGCAGGGACCTCGTGTTCAATGTCTCGACGGAGAATCACCGCATGGGTGCCCGGTGGCTGTCACGTCATCTTGCCGGCTCGCACAAGGTCCATGTCGTCGAGATTACTGACAACCACATCGACGGCAAGCTGCTGCCGCTCCGCCCCGGTGTCCTGCTGATCCGGGACGACGTCAACGTCGATGCCTTGCCGGAGGGCCTGCGGAGCTGGGATTTCATTAGATACGCCGAGTTCGAGGAACCCGTCGAACTCGAACAGGACGGTGTTCCGTTCCTGGCATCCCAGTCAATCGGCATCAACGTCCTGTCGCTCGACCAGGATCACGTCATCGTGCAAGACATCCAGCAGCCCCTAATTCGCGACCTAGAGAAGGCTGGCTTCACGCCCATACCGTGCCGCTGGCGCCACGGGCGCAGCCTCGGCGGCGGCTTCCATTGCGTGACGCTCGATGTGCGGCGCCGCGGCGAGCTCGTCAGCTACTTCTGACAGCGAAGGCGGAGATCGAAGATGGCGCTGGCGTGTGTCGGCGGCCGTGCGTTCACACACGACTCGGCCGACCTCAGACTACCCTGTCCGCGAAGATCGATTTGCGCTGGTGCGCGACGATCACGGTGAAGGGCGGCGGTAACGGATGAGACGTCACATCTTGCCAGTGATCTAGTGATTAGCTATCCTTATCGCCATGACAACTCCTGGGCTCGCGCCTAATCCTAGGCCCGCAATTATGTTCGTCGATCCCAACGACGATAAGCGGGAGAACGTCGACCCAAAGCTCGGCGATGAGCGGACTACGCTCATTTCTCATCTCCGCTGGAATCGTCAGACAGTAGAACTGAAATGCGAAGGGCTCGATGCCGACCAGTTGGCCCGTCGATGTGTACCGCCATCAACTATGTCGTTGCTCGGTATCATCCGCCACTTGGCCGAGGTAGAGCGCCGATGGTTCCGGCTCTGGATGGCCGGGCGCGAGGCCCCGCCACATTTCTATTCGCAAGCGGACCCGGAAGGTGATTTCGACAGCGCGATCGCGGACCCGGAAGTTGTAGAGCGGTCCTTCCGGGTGTGGCATGAGGAGATAGCCGAGACCGACAAATATCTCGAAGAAACCCCCGACCTGGGCACCGCGGGCTTCGTACCGCACGAAGGGCCAGTCTCGCTGCGGGAAGTTCTCGTTCATGTCATCGAGGAATATGCGCGGCACGTTGGTCATGCGGATCTCTTCCGTGAGACGATTGATGGTCGTATCGGCATCTAATTGATGACTGAGATCGTGCCGCAATTGTCTCGTTGATCCGGCTCGGTTGCCAACGCCGTGCAGGAAGCAGGTTTCGGCCCTGGCGTTGCGCGCCCCTGATGGCAGCGCGCAACGCCGCGTCTCGTCCTGCGGACGTGCTGTCAAGGAGACGTGGTGTTCGCTCTGAAAGCGGCTGAACTCTTCGATGGCGTGTTCAGCCGCGCTCTGTCGCAGCCCTGCATCCTCATCGACGAGGGCCGCATCATCACCACGGTTCGTGATCTTGGCGACCGGGGATTCGTGCTGTTGCCGTTCCGGGGTGAATTCGCCCCGAGTCCAGTCGCTGACCCGGACCGGTTGCTATCAGGTCCGCCGACTATCAGCGGGCGCGGCTATTGCCGGTTTCTCGGAGGGGGAAGCTGATCGTATGGACGGCGTGCGGTCGGCGGTCAGGACCCACTAGCGCAGGGCGTTGACGTGATCAAGGCGATGGTCACCGGCCGGGAGCTGGCGCCCGGCCCGGTCAGCGACAGGGTCCAATATCGCTATGCCGAGCTCCGGGCACTCGCGGATGAGGCACCTGCTCGCGGCCTTACGGTGATGACGAGTGACGCAACGTGCACCCGAGGCCTCCCCGAAGCGGTAAGTGCTGGTTTTGACGGCATCGAGCATGGCCTGATCATGGCAGCACAGCATGACGCGTGCGTGATCGATGCGATCGCCGAGGTCGGCGTCGACGTTGCGGTCACGCTGGTTTCAGGATTGCGCCGATAGCGAATAGGCCGCACCGCTTAGAACGAACTTCGCCACAAAGGAAGGGGATACCGATGACAGACAGTCCGTGGCCCGACAGATTTGAGATGATCTTGCGCCGGCACCTGCCTCTTCTAGGGAACGATCCCATCGATGGCGACCGGCTGCTGACCAAACTGGGGCTCGACTCCCTGGCAATAGTGAGCGTGACAGTAGATATCGAGGACGAGTTCGAGGTGGAATTTCCTGACGATTACCTCAATCTACAGACGTTTGGGACTGCAGGGACTCTCTGGGCCGCAGTGGATCTGCTGAGCTCTCATGAGTGCGGCACGGAGCGCTCGGATGCCCCGATGATCGTCGACGAGGGCGCCGCGCACAATTAAGTGCGCTCCCGCCGTCACCGGCTGGGGTGGCGTGGTTCACGACCATGATGGGCCTTGGTCCGATTCGGTTGGGTTTGCTATAAGCGTACAGTGACAACGTCCTCGACCCTCAATAACACGCTCGGTGGGGCGGTTCTTGCCCATCGAGATCACCATACTAGAAGAACGACAACTGCATTTACATCAGGCATTCGGGAACCGTAGGATTGAATTCGGAAACCTGACTGCATCACTATATTGCGCCTCGGTTTCCGGGTGGAGAGGAATATCAGCCATTGACCGGGTCAATCGTTGCCGGAGTCATCGATCAAGCGGCCAGACAGGGCGAGAGTACTGCTATCGAGTTCAAGGGGCAGTGCATCACCTATAAACAGCTGATCGCCGAGGCCCAGGTCATCGCCACACTGATCGAGCGTAGCCCCACTGCGGGTCCGGTCGCGATATACGCGCATCGTGACCCCTCAACAATCGCGGCTATCATCGGAGTGCTCATGGCTGGCCGACCTTACCTCCCGGTGAACCCGGCAGACCCGGCGAACAGAAGGCGGGTGATGATGGACGCCGCTGGTGCGGAATTCATCATTGACACGACTGGGATGCACTCCTCTTTTCCTGCTCCATCTGGAGAGATCAGGAACGCGGATTCTTCCCGGTGCGCCGGGTTCCGTGACGTGGATTCTGACGATCTCGCCTACGTTTTCTTCACTTCGGGATCCACTGGCGCTCCAAAGGGAGTCCCCCTCAGTCACGGGAACGCAGCAGCGTTCGTCGATTGGGCGCGGGCGCGGTTCGCCGTGTCGAGCGAAGACCGGGTCGGTGTCTACTCCCCGCTGTATTTCGACCTGTCAACGTTCGACCTGTTCGTAGGGCTCGGATCTGGTGCCACGCTCGTGCTCGTTCCCGACGACCTGGTGATGTTCGGGCGCGCCGTACAGGCGTATCTACGGGAGCACAGCATCACCATCCTGTATACCGTGCCTTCGGCGCTGTCGTCCCTGCTCGCAGGGTCGTCGCCCGAGTTCCCTGACCTGCGGCTCCTGATACTGGCCGGCGAGGCCTTCCCCAGTCGCCGCCTTGACCAGGTACGCAGCTGCGCGCCAAGTGCCAGGCTCTTCAACCTCTACGGGCCGATCGAAGCGAACGTCGTTACCTGCTTTGAGGTCACAAGCAAGGTCGCCGCGGGCGAGCCGATTCCCATCGGCGAGCCGTGTAGCGGAGCCGAACTCATGGTAGACGCCCCCGACAGCCACGGCGTGGGCGAACTAGTTGTGTCCGGACCGTCGGTCTTCACCGGCTACCTAAGCCGAGCCTTCGCGCCGCCTTGCCCATTCATGATCAAGGACGGAAGACGCTGGTACCGCACCGGAGACCTGGCTCAGCGGGACGGCAGTACCTTCCTGTTGCGTGGACGTATCGATTCCCGGATCAAGCGACGCGGATACCGGATTGAGCTTGACGAGGTAGAGATGGTGATCGGTTCTCTGTCACCCCAACTGGCTGCGGCCGTGGTGTACGTGCCCGACAGCGATGGGTCAGGACAGTTGCACGCGTTCGTCGCCACGCCCGGACCGCAGCAAGTGACCCAGGCGGACGTTTTCGAGCAGTGCGCCCGCGGCCTACCGAGATATATGTGGCCAGACCGGGTACATTTCCTCCCAGCCCTGCCGACCGGGAGGACCGGGAAGGTCGACCGGCAACGGCTGCGCGAACTGGCTGACAGCACGTCGCCGCCTTCCTAACCGACCAATTCTCGGTCTACACAGCAGAGGTCAGCGTGATCGCCTTCGTCCTTCGCATTGGGAGTCCCTCGCCCGGCCTCGACGCCGCAACGGCCGCCAAGCTTAGCGCATTCGCAGGCCTCCATTCCCCGCGTACCTTTGCCGAGGGTGGGGCTTGGAGTTCGGCCGACAACACGATCTCCTGCCAGTGGGTGGCGCACGCACCTGCGGAACTTGGTGGTGTTCGTTACACCTATTCAGCCGGTACACGATTCGCGCTTTTCGCCGGCCGTCCTGTCATCTGGGGCCGCCAGCACGCCGACGGTCTCGGTGCGATCGATCCCTCCACCTATCTCGGGGCTCCGCTTGAATTGCTGGAGCGGCTTGACGGCAGATTCGCGATCATCGACGTCGCAGGCAGCGCCGTGCGCCTTGTCACGGATCCCGTCGGCCTACTGCCAGTCTTCGTCTCCCACCGGAACGGTGCCTCCTGGCTAAGCAATGTGGCCCCGCTGATTAGCGAGGCCACGGATCCGGTCAGGGAGACTGCACTGGTGGCATTTCTTCTCACCGGCAATGCCATCACCGGCGAGCCGATGAGCAATCGCGTCAGACGAGTCGAACCAGGCACCCTCACTACGTTTTTTGCCGACGGACAGCAGAGTGCCAGCCCTCTCAACCGCGTGTCCCCCGATAACTTCCAGCAGGGTCCGCCAGACTACGAGCAGGCGGCGCGCGATCTTGTTGCCGTAGCGGCCGCATTCGCGGATTGGCCGGATCGCGAGCGCTCCATCGAGCTGAGCGGCGGACACGACTCCCGGCTAGTCGGCGCGGCCCTGCGGATGGCCGGAGTCAAGGCTTCGGCGATGAGCATGGCCATTGAACACACACCCGGCTATCCGCTCACCGAAGACGTGGAACTGGGCCGAGTTATCGCCGGATTGCTTGGATTCGACCACCAAATTCTATATATAGATGACTCGAGCGCAATATATCGCTCCACGGACGCCGTGGCCACTCTCCTCAATGCAAGCTCGCCCGGCACAATCGCATGGAACGATATTCCGGACCTGCTTCTAGAATCGCCGCCTCACGCGCCCCGTCCCGCCCTGGTCTTTGACGGGCTCGGCGGTGAGGTCGCGCGCGGAGCGTTCGATCATCAGTGGGGCCGTGCGGGGAACTTCGACGGTTACCGAAACACACAGAGCAAGCAGGGACTCGTCGACGGCCTCATGCAGCGATATATCCCAACGCATGTGCAGCCGCTCGCAACGCCCCTAGCCATCGATATGTTCCGCATGTGGCTAGCGGATTTTGTCGAGCGAACGACCGGCGAAGGGTTCGCACTCTGCGATGTGCCGGAATTGTGCTTTATCCGATGGATCGGAACGTGGCACGGGATGAAGACGACACCGTACGAATACCGCCAAGACGGGATCTCGCCTCTCATCAGCAGGCGGTTGTGGACATCCGCGCTCAGCCAGCCACTTGAAGATCGTATGAATGGCCGATTTCATCGGGAGCTTACCTCACTGCTCGGCCCGGACCTTCTTGACACCCCGTACTGCAGCCGGAGCGCTCATTACGGTGGACGTCAACAGCGAATACGCGATCGCTGGTGGCTACGCCACCGTGCGGAAATCGAGACTCGCGCCGCTTCGGAGCGCGGCACCCGCACTAACCAGGACCCAGTCGCTGGCATCCAGCGCCGGGTCAAGGACCGAATGTCGGCAGCGAATGACCACCCTGTCTGGAAATACCTCGACGCCAACCGTGTTACAGAGATCCTCAATGCCGATCCGATCCGTTTCCGACGCGACATCCCGGCCAGGCAACAAGTCTGGCGACTTGCCACCATCTTGAGCTGAGCAGGCGAGTGGGAGTTGTGCCAGCCGCCCGCAGCCGGCATTAACTGCCTGGACGTCACACCCACGTTCGCCGAATCGCTCGTGTCGGCGGGTCTGCTGGAATCGCTCGGCCCTGATCGGCAGCTCCTGCTGATTCTCGGCGGGGAAGAAGTGCCGCAGCGTCTGTGGGCCAGGTTGCGAGACCGGTCTAATATTGCGGTCTTCAATGGGTACGGTCCGACTGAGTGCACTGTTGACGCCGTTAACTGCCGACCGCGACTCACGGCAGAACGCTTTGTGGCCTGCCCGTTCGGTGGCAGCGGCCGCCGTCACGCTAAGCCCGGCCGTGGCGCGTAGTTACGCTTCCGCTGTTCTGCCCGCCCACATGATTCCCGCGGCCTTCACGATTATGACGGACCTTCCATTGCCGCCCAGCCGCCATTCGCGATCCTCCCGTCCAGGAAGTCCTGCCAGTACGAGGTGAACCGCTCGACCTGGCCCGGGAAGCTCGGATCCGCCTCGCGCACCAGCCGAGCGATCGAGCGCAGACGCGCGCCGCCGCCCGGTGCTCCGACGAATCGATGCAGCTCGGGCCGGAAGTACAAGAGGAACAGCAGTTCCGGCTCGGCGGCGGGTCCAAACACCTGCGGCGGTCGGCGGGCCTGGCCCGCGTAGAACTCGGCGAGCGGGCGCGGCTCCGGGCCGTCAGGCGCGGGCGCGCGCGCCACATCAAGCTGGAATCTCCGCCGGCCGATGTACGCGATTTCGATGCCCTTGCGCACGCAGAAGTTCAGGGCCTCCCCCGCGTCGTTCACAATCGGCTCGCCGCGATCGTTAAGGGAGGTGTTGCAGATTGCGGGGATGCCGGTCGCTGCGTGGAAAGCGACGAGTGCCCTCAGCAGGAATGGCTCGTCCGAAGCTGAAAGCGTCTGGATTCGCGCGGTGCCGTCGAGATGCAAGATTGCCGGTACGAGCGGCTGGCGCTCAGGCGCCACTGGAAACGTCTCGAGCATGAACGGCGACGGCCTGCCGCCGACGAACCACTCGCCGACTTGGTCCTCCAGGACGATCGGGGCGACTGGACGCCACCATTGGCGCTGCTTTATCCGGTTCAGGATCCGCTTGGTCTCCGAACGGGTCGGATCGCCGAGTATGCTTCGGTGGCCGAGCGCCCGGGGCCCCACCTCGGCGGCGCCATCCACCCAGGCGACCGGTTGACGCTGCAGGTCCTTGACGAAGACGCCCTCATCGAAGTCCTGCACGTCAACGATCCAGTGCTTCCACCGGGTGACGGCGGCCGATGCGTGTAGTCGGCTCTCTCCCACGTATGGCAGGCGCGTGACCAGCTCCCGGGTGCGCAAGTCACCTCGCGCATAGAAGCCGAGCATCCCGAGGCCGAGCGCCTGGCCGGAATCATTTGCGCAGGGCGGAGCCAGCAGGCCACGGAAGCCATACATGCTCAGCAGGCATGAGTTTGTCGGGCAGTTCAGCGCAAAGCCGCCTGACAGTGATAGGTAGGCATCCTCAGGCCGGATTCCGCCCTGGTCGAGCAGCATGTCAAGGTTCCGTCTGGCGATCGCGATCGACTCTGCCTGAATGATCTTCGTGACTGCGCTGGCCACCAAGTCGTCACGAGTGAACTCGCATTCCGGGCACGAGTAGCCGGAACTGATCTCGTCACGGGCCCGCTCGATCAACGCACCGACGAGCGCGTAGCACTTCTCCATCAGCGGGTGACCGCCCCAGTAGCGCTCGCACGCCAGGACGCCGGGGTCACAGTTGATCGCTAGAGGCGAGGCGTGCGCCAGCGCCATGAGGGTCCCCGACTCTTGACCGAAGTGCCGCTCCGCGGCCTCCCACAGCAGACCAGGTGACTCGACCGGTACGAGCGTGATCTCGCCCTGCCGCACGAGCGCGCCGGCGTACCAGTTGTCGCCGAGCACCTTGGTCTCGAGGGTATAGTCAGGGCCTGCGTCCATCGCCAAAGCGACAATCGCTGAGTCCCGCAGTCGCGCGCTGTCCAGGCAAATCCCGGAGAAGAGGTGGGCGAGGCTATGTATCGGCAGCCCGTGGCAGTCGAATTCCGGCATCTGGGTGGTTCCGCGCAACCCTGGGGTACCCCAGATGTCGGTCACCTCGTCGCGGCTCACTCCCTCCCTGCCCAGCAGCCAGTCTATGAGTTCGTCGGGCGAGCGGCCTACGTCGTACAGCGGCATCTCGTGATGCTTGCGCCCAGAGAGGCGTTCGACTTCCCAGTAACGGATTAGCGTAATGGTGGCGTCTTCGACTTTCCATAGCGCGACGCACTGGTCATGACGGTACGTCGTGAAAGCCATCAGGTCCGCAGGGCTCAGATAGGCGGAGACAACATAAGCCTGCTTGCCATCGCCGGTCACCCCGCACGCCTATCCGCAGCCACGGGTTCTCCCCTCCACCGTCAGTAACGGTAAGAATTCGCAGACAACCGACATAAGTCAGCATAATGCCGTTCGATCCCATGGGCTCGGTACGACTGCAGAATTCCCCACTGACCACGACGATGAGCTCGGCGAGCCGGGCGTCCGAAAACCCGTGCGATACCAGCGTGATGGATGGCTCCTGTCGCGCTCCATCGGCTACCGCTCGAAACGATCGCCGAGTACCACTGGGCGCGCGACGCCGCCGGCCTGGCGCTGGCCACGCTGGACGGGCTGGCCAAGCCGGTCCTTGAGGTTCGCCAGCATTAGGGGCTGCGAAGACTGCCCGTGCCGATCCGGGCCGCCCATCCCGAACGGTGGCCGACGCTACCGCGATGACAGCGAATTCAGCCGCGAAGACTCCCGAGAAGCACAGGCGCGTGCGAGTTCCATGGTCGGCCAGACCAGCGGCGACAACATCCGCCTTGCCAAGCCCTCTCCAGGATGAGAGTGATCCCCTGAACTAATCAGCCGGGCAGGTCTGGTGAGTTTGCAGCGATGCAAACATCGAGACGCTCATTGATGGCTGGCAAGGAGCCTTCAGCGCACCCGCACGCCGCGACGGAAAACAGCAGCCACCCTCAGAAGATCGTTAACATCGACCAGCGGATCGCCGCTTACCGCCGTTAGGTCCGCGTCGTATCCGGAGGCAATTCGACCTTTGCGATCGGCCACTCCGCATGCCAATGCCGCGAGTGATGTCAGGGAACGAAGCACGTCGGCACAGGTCATACCGGTCCGCAACAACCGTTCCGCGCCGTAGGGGAGAACGTCGTGAGGGACCGCCGGACCTATGCCCGCGTCCGAAGACAAAACGAGCCGGATTCCGGCCTGCCACATTGTCCGGTACAGCGAATCGACGTCGCGCAGCCACGCAAGCCGCGTGTTACTGGCGTCCAGTTCAGGTGCCCGCTTGAATGCTGCAGTAACCGAGACGTACGTCCCAGCTGCGGCCATGGCGTCGACAACGGCGCGGCCAAGAGGAAACCCGTCCGGTGTGAGGAACAGGCAGTGCTCGATTCCGTCGAAACCGGCACGCACAGCTGCGGCCACTCCCCGCACGCCCTTCGCGTGACCGGTCACAGTGAGTCCCAGTCCGTGAGCCTGCTCCACGACGGCACGGAGCTCGGCAGCGCCGTATTGCAGCTCGTGACTCACCGATCCCGGCGTGAGCGATCCCCCCGTCACCATCACCTTGATTACGTCAACACCACGCGCCGCATGGAGCCGCACAGCAGCACGCATCTGCTCGACGCCACGCGCCTCACAGCCAAGAAACCAGCAGTGACCGTGCGGGCTCGTAATGGGCGGCCCCGCTACCAGCAGCTCAGGTCCAGCAGCGGGCTCGCGTGCCAATTCCTCCTTGAGCGCCAGCAGAACAAAGGAACGGTCTCCCAGATCACGTACGGTTGTGATCCCCGCCATGAGCGCTGATCGTGCGGCTAGGCGAGCTCTTGCCAAGACCTCCTCGTCCGACCGGCTGGCAAGGTGGATCACCGAATCGTCGGTCGCGTCCAGAACCAGATGCTGATGACTGTCGATCATGCCGGGCAGCAACGTCACGTCTCCTAGGTCGATAACTGGCGTGTCACCCAACCCAGCAGCGTTTGCGAACACACCTACGATCCTGCCGTCCTCAATAAGCACCAATGGATGCTTGAGAGGTGACCCGGACGTCCCATCGAACAACCTCGCTGCCCGCAAGCCGTACATGACGCCTCACGGACCTGTAGCGCCACGCCGCAAGATCGGCCGTCCGCGGAAGAGCGCTGGCGACGCCCACCGCCGCACGTCGGCAGCGTCGCCCGAGTTGAATTCGCTGCGCAATGCTTCAAGACTGCAGACAGCCCGCAGGTCGTCGCCGGGCCTCAGAGGGCCAAAGGCCAGCATGTAGGCGAACATCAGCGCTCGGAGTAGATAATCTCGCGCAGCAGGGTCAAGATCTGGGTTGACCAGTCGGTAACGGCCGAGAAGCTCAGCCGAGGCCGTGAGTGTCGCAACCATTCCTCTCCGGCAGATCTTCGCTCGGTATTCGTTCGGCCCGGAACATATCCATCTCCCGGGCCCTCCTATGCGGTGTGGCTCTGAATAGTGGCCGCGATTTCTCCGATAGTGCTGCTTTCAATGAGCTCGTCCGGGCTCAGCGCGTCGGCGCCGAACTCGTCTACGGCCCTGGCGATAAGCCGGACAAGGATCAGCGAAGTGCCTCCGACCTCGAAGAAGTCGTCCTCCGGTTTCGCTACTTCCAGTCCCAGGGCCGCGCATGCCTCAGTGACCCAGGCAATGAGATCCACCCGGACATCGCTGTCAGTCACGTGCTTCACTCTCCATGCGACGGACCGGGTACCGGAACCCGGTCACTGTCTGCTCCACGAAACGGCTGTGGTCAATTCGTCAAGCCCGTCCTGCGAGTCGGACAGACGCGCACCGACGTGGGCAGGTAGCGGGCGGCATAGCCCAGCCGCATTCTGTCAGTTCCCCGGAATGCGGATGGGAGGCGTGCATCAGAGTCGACCAGAAGATGACGAACTGACCCTGGCGCATCCGGCGGTCTGCCGTCCGTAGACGACGTTCTTTGTATTCAGCAGTTTCGGCCGGAACGACCGGCGATTCCGCTCCATCTCTGCTTCCCCGCAAAGATCGAATGGCCCGATAAACCCATCGCGATCAAAAGCCTCGAGTTCGTCCGGGCTGAGGGAGAAGCTTCTCGACTCCACTAAAGTCCTTGGCAAAACGCATAGTGGCGGGCATTCATACTATAATAGGCGTGGATAAGACGTCACCTATATAGCTGGATACTCAAGTATACCCCCTGTATCATCCGATTGACTAGACACTGACCGTGATGTCTAGTAGGGCCTACGGCGCCGGCTTAATAGCGGAGAGCGTGTAGGTCATCGGCATCCGCCATGGCCGGTCGCGCAAGCGCCACTCGTCACTATCCCCGACGCGTTCCATTTCGCCGGGCAGGGCCTCGAAGGGCACGCTGTCGTGCTCCACCAGAGCGGTAATCAGCAGTCCGGACGCGATGGCTGCCATCACGACTTCGCCGAGGCCGTGGTTCCACAAGTGCACGGGCATGCGTTCGATCTTGGCGTCGGTCTCGACATAAGTGCCGCTAATGATCCAGGTGGATGGCTCTGGACGCTCGTAGTAGGTCTGATCGATCACGAGCTGTCCGGCTGGCATCGGGTCGGCGAGCGCTGACACCAACGGGTGCTGCTCGCGAATGAACAATCGCCCGCCTGGAGCCAGCAGATCTGCGACGGTATCCGCCCACGTGCTGATGCTCGGCAGGTAGTGGAGCGCGCCGATGCCGGTGTAGACGAGGTCGAAGTTGCCGTGCCCGAGTACCGAGGCAGCCTCGTAGACTTCGGCCTCGACGAACTGCACCGGTACCGCGGCCCGGCATGCAATGTCGCGTGCATACGCCAGCGAAGCCGGCGAGAAGTCGAGCCCGGTCATGATCCCACCGAGCCTAGCCAGCGAGATCGTATCCGTGCCGATATGGCACTGCAGGTGCAAGCCACGGACGCCAGCTATGTCGCCCAGCAGGGCTCGGTCGAAGCGCACAACTTTGCTGATGAAGGTCGGATCTGCGATGAGCTTCTCCACGCAGTAGTCCGGTGCCGCGGCATGCGCGGCCGCCCTCGCATCCCAGTTCGCGCGATTCTCGGCAATGTAGTTAGTCATCCATCTCCGATCAGCGTCTCGACCGCGGCGGCGATCTGCGAGGCTCCCGCATAACCGCCAACGAAGCCCCGTACCGCCTCGTCTTGGGCCATCTGCAGAGCCGTCCTGTCTTGATGGGCGCGTGTCATCCCGTCGGCAATCCCGGACACCATGCAGTGCCAGGCGTCACCGCGCTCGGCGTAGCACTTGCGCAGCTCATCGGCGATAGCCGCGGTCTCGGCCAGTTGATTGTTGTCTCCCGGACCAGCCGCGTCTGCGTTGAGGAGTGTGTGCGGGAACGTGTCCGAGCCACCACACCGGGACAGCGCGCGGAAGTTCGACAGGTGGGCATAATGCTGTTCCGGTAGGAAGATCACTGGTGTTCCGTATGCTGCGCTCTCGAGCACCGTCGTCAGGCCCGGCGGTGTCAGGCACGCGATTGCATGATTCATCGCACGCAAGATGCCCTGATGATCAAGAGGTATGAGCTGAATCCGGTCGGGCACGCTGCCCGCGGCGCGCGCAAGCACATCCGGGTTCCCGGCCAGGTCGATGGGAACATCCAGCTGGCTCGTGGCCGCAGCTTCGTCCAGGAGGCGAGCCACGATCGTCACCCATTCGAGGGCCAACTCCATCGAATACAACGGGTTCAGCATCCCGCTTGCGGTGGCCAGCCAGCGTGTTGGCCGGGCCGGCGCGCGATGCGAGAGATCGACGACAGCGTCTACCAGGCTCACCGGCTCGATGCCCGCCATGGTGCTCACTCGGGCAGCAGCGCCCGGTGCCCGCTGGGCGCACGCGACGGTGCTCAGGTAGTACGCAAGGTACTGACTGTCATGCATGGGAACGTTGCCGAGCGACCGCAGGGTCCCGGCAACACCATCAGCGGACCGAAGCAGATCTGCTGCAAGTTTCTGCAGGTCGGCCTCGTCGTCCGGTGACCACTGCCAGAACCAGTAAAGGCTATCTACGTAGACGCACGGCACGTTATGAAGCCTTGACCACAGCGTCAAATGAGGGTCCATGACACTGATCGCGGCGTCGTACCCGCCGGGCGCGATGGCCGCAAGGTGCGACATTGAGTCGGCAGCCATGATTGAGCGGAATGCCTCCGCATTCGACTGCGCGAACGTGAGCGCGGACATCTGACCGACAAAGTGGCACTCGATCCCGCGTCGGCCCAGCTCGACGCAGATAGCATGCAGCTTCGATGCGGGCCCGAAGCCGAACGCCTCCGCGGTCACCAGTACTTTGGGCATGACCTACGTCCTCACGTGTCGATGTGCTGGCCCAGTACCGGCCGCGCGCCACTTGCCTGGTAGAGGTCTGTCAGGAGCGAGACCATTCCCACGGCAACCTCGGGGCCCTCGTCAAGGTCTCCGTGACCCGTTGCCGCGCGGGCGAAATCCGCGATCTGCGCGCGATGCGAGATGCCGTAATAGTCGATGCCGGGAGCTGGCTCCGACCTGATTTCGCATCGGGCAGCAGCAGCGCGGTCTTCCAGTTCCCTGTTGCCTTCAGCCCGTCGCAAAGTGCCGGGGTGGTCAAGGTCAAAGCAGACGCTTCCCTGGCTGCCGACAAACTCCAGGCGGCTACGCCAGGTCGTTGAACTCGCTACCGTCACATTAAGCGTGACGGGAGTCTCGCCCGCGACGAGCAGCGCGCTAAGCGTGTCCTCCGTCTCGATCACCCTGCCCAACTGGCTCCGGCCAACGACGGCGGCTTTGACCATCAGCTCGCCGCAGAGGAAGCGGGTGACATCGAGGCAGTGGTAGCCCTGGTTCGCCACGGCCGAGCCACCCTCGCCCGCCCAGGTTCCGCGCCAGTAGCTCTGCGTGTAGTAGCTAGGCTCCCGCTGTGCCTCCAGCGTGACCTGCACATAGACCAGCTGACCGAGCAGTCCCTCGTGCAGCCAGCGGCGCACCTCCCGCACCAGCGGGTCGTAGCGGTGCTGCGAGACAACCGACAGCACCAGGCCTCGGTTATTCGCCAGGGCGACGAGAGCCTCAGCGTCGGGCACACACAGGGCAAGTGGCTTCTCCAGCAGGACGTGCTTGCCCGCTGTCAGCGCTGCCGTGGCGAGAGCCGCATGTTGCTCGTGATCCACCGCTATTGAGACGCTCGTGACGCGCGGATCAGCCAGCACGGTGGAGGCCGATCCGGCGACGCCGTCGATGCCGAACCTGGCAGCAAATTCTGCTGCGAGGTCCTGCTGGCGATCACATGCCCACAGCAGCTCCCAGTTCCCGAGCGAGCGAAAGCCATCGACGTGATTGGGCGCGACCCGCCCGCAGCCTATGATCCCGTGTCCGGGATTCATCGGTACTCGTTCATGAAATCGATGTATCCGGGAAGCACCTGCTCCGGCTCAGCGATACCAGGGTTCCAGTACTTCTCCCACTCGAAGGACGCCCAGCCTTCGAATCCTCGGCCGCCGACCCAGCTCAGCACGTCTCGGACAGGCAACTGCCCGTGACCCATCGGAACATAGGTCCAGGAACCGCCTTCGTTGACCATGTCCTTCACCTGCAGGTAAAGCAGCCATGGACGGATGTTCGCCCACGTCACCTCGGCAGACTCACCCTCGAGGTACGGGTTTCCCAGATCCCACTGGACACC
>JASIBJ010000660.1 GCA_030045215.1 Streptosporangiaceae bacterium
GCCCTGAACAGTTCCTCGATCCGGTGCCTGCGCTGCTCCATCCGGCTTAGCGGCAGGCCGAGGTCGGCGACCGCATCGCGGATGACGTCGTAGGTCTGATCCCGTGCGATCTGGACAAGCAGGCCGCGCTCGCAGGCGACCGGGCTCAGCCCGCGCCGCGTTAGCTCGGCCAGCAGCAGGTCCCCGCCCTCATCGACCTCGACCAGCAAGACCTCACTCGCCCGCGTGACCGAGCTGATCGTGTCGGCGCGTAGCAGCCGCCCGCCGTCGATCGCGACCAGGTGATCGCAGATCTGCTCGATCTCGCCGAGCAGATGCGAGGCAACCATGATCGAGATCCCGAATTCGGTGCCGATCCGCGCGATCAGGTCGAGCATCGCGGCGCGGCCGGCCGGGTCGAGCCCGTTGGTGGGCTCGTCCAGCAGGAGCAACCGCGGGTCGCCGACCAGTGCCTGCGCGAGCTTGACCCGCTGCTTCATACCGGTCGAGTAGGTGCCGATCAGCCGGTAGCGCTCCTCGTACAGGCCGACGTGGCGGAGGGAGTCCGCTGCTCGCTCTCTGGCCGCGGTGGCGGGCAGGCCTGACATCCGGCCTAGGTGGGTCACGAACTCGGTGGCCGACACGTCCGGCGGCAGGCAGTCATGCTCGGGCATGTAGCCGGTGAGCGCCCGGATCTCAAGGCCGCTGGTAGCGCAGTCCTGGCCAAGGACGGCGGCATGGCCGCTGGTCGGCTCGAGGAGGCCGAGCAGGATCTTGATCAAGGTTGACTTACCCGCGCCGTTGGCCCCCACCAGGCCGGTAACGCCGGGCTTGATGGCGACGGTGAGCTGGTCCAGCGCGGTCACGGAGAAGCCGTAGCGCATGGTCAAGGCGGCGGCCTCGATTACCGCACCGGGCGCGGGCCGCCATGGCTGCCTGGTCGGCGGCCGGGTTATCGATACGGTCACGTCTCCTCCGGCGTGGTTGCGCGGGGCATGATGGTGCCGTGGCTGAGGGTGGTGAGCTGACGCACGCGGGGCCCCCGGTGGCTGGAATGCGCAACCCACAATCGCAGCCGGTGCTCGCCTTGCGCATCAGCCTCCAGGCTGATTCGCGATGCATCTTCTTAACGAGGCGACCGGTCCGCTGGTCTCCCCCGGGCGTCCGCCAGACATGTAGGGTTTGTCACGGATGCCGGAACTGGGGCATAGCCGGCGACGACCGAGGGAAGCTGCGAGCGTGGACACCGGGGTGAAGGAGCGCAGCGTCCAGTCGCTTGGCACCAGGCCGGGTTCCGTCGCCGACCGTTCCCGGCTCATCCTGACCGGACTGCTGCTAGTGATCGTCATCGTCGGCGTGCGATCCGGGTTCGCCCTGACCTGGCGGGGCGGCTGGCACGGGCCCTGGCACGACCGTGGGGCCGGCATTGCGATGGCGGTCGGGCTTGAACTGCTGTGCGTGGTCCTGCTCGCCGCGCTGCTGGTGCGCATGCGCCGCTCGCCCGGTGCCGGCAACCCGGCGCTGAGGCTGCGCGCGGCGATGACGCGGCTGATCATCCTCGCGATCGTTGCGCTCGGGATCGCCCTCGTGAGCCTGCTCAACTTCCGCATCGCTCCGCGCAAGCTCTACAGCCTGCATATTTCCTCCCCGCCGCGCAAGCGGCGTCCGGTTCCCGTCGCTCACCAGTACGCCGCCATCAACCTCGGCATTGTCCGGGACGTGGTCCTGGCCGTCGTCGTGCTCACCCTGGTGGCGCTGGTGGTGATCTGGCTGCAGCGACGCAGAAGGTACTGGCGACCACAGGTGACAGAGCCGGTCGACGAGGATACGGCTTTGCGCGTGGCGGTCAAGGCAGGCCGGATGGCGCTGGGCGAGCTCAGCGAGCCCAGGATGGCAATCATCAACTGCTACCTGGCCATGGAGCGCAGCCTGGCCGAGGCCGGGGCCGCGAGGGTCGCCGCGGAGACTCCCGATGAGCTGCTGGCCCGATCTACCGCCGCGGGCCTCCTGCACGGCGACCCTCCGGTCGAGCTCACCGCGCTGTTCTACGAGGCCAGGTTCTCGACCCACCCGGTCCCGCAGTCCGCGCAGGACAGGGCGCTGCGCGCGATCGACGCCATCCTGGCCGACCTGGGCGAAGATCACGCCGGCAGCGGGCCGGCCCCGGCGCGTTCGGTGGCCGGACCATGAGCCCTCGCCCGGCCGGGACGCCCGGCGAGAACGGCGGCCGCCCGGCCGATGGCTGGCGCGCCGCGCTGCCGGAACTGATCATCGCGGCCGTGCTCATGACTGCGATCACGATCGCGGCCTATGGCTGGGCCGGTGCCAGCGGCGCCGCGATGGTGCTCGCGTGCGGCGCCATTCTGGCCCTGGCACTCTTGCGGCTGCTGCCGACGGCCGAATGGCGCCCCGAGGTGCAGCCCTATGAGTGGGACGAGCTGGGGCAGACCACGATCACCGGCTTCTGGCGGCGGCGGAGTGTCGTCAAGGACGCGACCTTGAGCATGGCCGCGTTCGAAAACGAACTCCGCCCGACTTTGCAGCACCTGCTGGCCGCCCGGCTGGCCGAACACCACGGCATCAGCTTGTATGCCCAGCCCGAGGCGGCCCGCAGCCTGCTGCTGTCGCGCGACTGGGACCAGCGGCTGTGGGACTGGCTCAACCCGCAGCGGCCAGCCAGGCCGGAAGACCTGCACGGACTCCCGGTGCGGACGCTCAGTGCGATTATTCGACGACTGGAGCAATTGTGACTGACCTGACGTGGACGCCCAGCCAGGCAGCGGATCGCTGCTCAGCCATACTCGCGGAAGTTGAGCGGGCAGTTGTCGGCCACCGCCGCAGCCTGGAACTCGTGCTCATCGGCATCCTGGCCGGCGGCCACGTGCTGCTCGAGGATCTTCCCGGCCTGGGCAAGACCTTGATCGCGCGTTCGTTCGCCACCGTGCTCGGCCTGGACTTTGCCCGTATCCAGTTCACGCCCGACCTGCTGCCCTCCGACGTGGTCGGCGCACCGCTGTATGACCAGCGAACCAGCCAGATGGTCTTCCGGCCCGGGCCGGTGTTCACCCAGCTGCTGCTCGCCGATGAGATCAACCGGACCCCGCCCAAGACCCAGGCAGCGCTGCTGGAGGCCATGGGCGAGGGTCAGGTCAGCATGGACGGGGTTACCCGCCAGCTGCCGCAGCCGTTCGTCGTGCTGGCCACCGACAACCCGATCGAGTATGAGGGGACCTACGAGCTGCCCGAGGCGCAGCTCGACCGATTCCTGATGCGGCTCAGCCTCGGGTACCTGGGCCAGTCGGACGAAATCGCGATGCTCCAGCGCCGGCTGGACCGCAGGCAAGAGCAGGCCGAGCTGCGCGCGGTGACGACCGCGGCCGAGCTTCTCGCGATGCGCGCCACCCTGGAACAGGTGGAGGTATCCCCCGACCTGCTCGACTACGTGGTCGCCATCGTCGCGGCAACCAGATCGCATGCGCAGATCCAGGTCGGCGCTAGCCCGCGCGGCGGGCTCGCGCTGGTGCACCTGGCCCGCGGCCAGGCCATCCTGCACGGCCGCGACTACGTCATCCCTGATGACATCAAGAAGGTCGCGGTGGCCGCCCTCGCCCACCGGATCACGCTGCGCCCGGAGCTATGGGTCAGGCAGGTCAGGGCCGACGCGGTGGTCGAACGGCTGCTGGAGAACGTGCCGGTGCCCCAGACCAACCCGGCGGCGTCCATTGCCTGACGCCCGCACGCAGTTTGAGGCCGGCCGGCTGCGGATCCGCTGGACCCTGTCCGCGCATACGCGCAGGCTGCTCACGCTCGGGATCGGCGGCCTGGTGGCGGCGATCGTGACCGGGCGGCCGGAGTTCGCCGGGCTCGCCGCGCCCGCGCTGCTGCTGCTGGCGACCTGGCCCGCGCACCTTCCGGACTCAGTCAACCTGCGATTGCTGAGCGAGAGCCAGGAGGTGGTCGAGGGCGAGAGGGTCCCCTTCCGCGTGGCGCTGAGCGGCCACGAAGGCTACGACGCGGAGCTCCAGCTCATGCCCGGGCCGCAGATCATCCCGGGCTCAAGGGCCGTCGTGCCGGCCAGCCCGGCCGCCGACGCCGTGCCCGTGCAGCTGGAGTTCCGGCCCGAGCGATGGGGTCGGCGCCGAGTCGGAGCCGTCGAGGTCGTGCTCAGGGACTTTGCCAGGCTCAGCGAGGGCAGCCTGCAGCGCGAGCTGCCCAAGGTCGACTGCTTCCCGCTCCCGGCCCGGCTGGACCGCACGATCCTGCTCAGCCGGCTGCCGAGCCGGCTCGGCGAGCACGCGGCCAGGGCTCCCGGCGAGGGCGGCGAGTTCGCTGGCGTCCGCGAGTTCGTTCCTGGCGACCGCCAGCGCCGGATCAACTGGGCGGCGACGACCCGGCGCGGCACGCTGCACCTGACCACGTTCGCCGCCGAGCGCACGATGAATGTGGTCGTGATCGCCGACTGCTCCGCCGACGTCGGCGAACCCGGGCACAGCACGCTCGACCTCGTGCAACGAGGCGCCGCGGGAACACTGACCACGTACCTGACCAGCCGGGACCGTGTTGGCCTGATCCGCTTCGGCAGTCATCTCGGCTGGATCGGCCCTGGCCAGGGCCGTCGGCAGTACCGGCGGCTCATGGAACTACTGGTCGCGGGGACCCAGTTCGGCGAGCGCCCGTCCGCGATAGCGCGGCTGCCCCGCGCGGCTCTGCCGCCGGGCGCCCTCATCATCGGATTCAGCCCGCTGCTCGATCCCCGCCTGATCGAGGCGGTGCGCGACCTGCGCGAGCGCGGATTCACCGTGCTGGTGGTCGATGTCCTCAACAGCTCGCCCCGGCATGACCGCAGCGCGATATCGAGCCTCGCCGGCCGGCTCTGGCAGCTGGAGCAGCAGGCCATCAGGTTCTCCCTGACCGAGATCGGCGTTCCCGTCGTGCACTGGGACGGCGTCGCCAGTCTGGACGAGCCGCTCGCCGCCTACACCAGGCGGTCGATCGTGGTCGGGCGGCGATGAAGCCGTCCACCAGCAAGGCAGCCCTCAAGGCCGACAGCGACACCTCCGCCGAGCGGACGTGGCGGCCGGGCCCGGTGCGGTCGGGAGCGTGGCGCACGCTCGCGGCAGCGGCGCTGCTGGCGGCGGTTGCGATCGGCTGGGCCGCCTATCCGCTGGACACCGGCAGCCCGGGCACCAGGCTCACCTTCATCGTCGCTATCGCCGCCGGGGTGCTGACCATCGCTCAGCTCGCCCTGGTGACCGTGGGGGCAAGGCAGGCCAGAGACTACAGACCGTTCTACCTTCACTACGCCGGCTGGCTGCTCGGCTTCATCCGCGGGATCCCCTGGCCCGAGATCCTCGTGGTCGCGCTGCTGGTGCTGGAGGCCCTGCACCGGTCCACGCCCTGGCACACGGGCATCCTCGGCGTCGCGCTGCTCGCGTGCCTCTTCGCGGCTCACCTGGCGGAAACCGGCGCGCGCGCTTCGGTGCTGCGAGCCCAACTGCCGGTGATCGCGGCCGGGATCGGGCTGCTCGCTCTGGCCGTCGGCGTTGCCTCGGTCCACGAGGCGACGACCGGCGCGGCGTACACGGCGATGCGAATCCTCGCCATCGTGGCCGCCGTGGTGGCGGCCGCGCTCGTGGTTCCGGTCGGCGGCTGGCACAGGAACTAGCGGCCCGCGGCGTAGCCCTGCATCCCGCGCGGGTTCGCGCCCGCGTAGAGGAGGCCGCCCGACCTGGCCACGGCGCTGATGCGGCCGAGCGACCAGGGTCCCTGGACATCCACCTCGTGCCCGCGGCTGCGCAGCTGGGCGACCACCCGCTCACCGACCCTGTCTTCGACCGCGAGTGACCGCGGCTGGCTCGCGCGCGGGTAGAAAGAGGACGGGAAGTGGTCGTTGTGGAAGGTCGGCGCGTCGATCGCCTCCTGCAGGTTCATCCCGAACAGGACATGGTTGAGGAAGAACGCCACCGTCCACTGATCCTGCTGGTCACCCCCGGGCGTGCCGAACGCGAGATACGGCTCGCCCTCGCGTAGCGCCAGGCCAGGGGACAACGTGGTGCGTGGCCGGCGGCCGGGCGCCAGGCTGCTGGCCAGGCCCGGTGTCAGCGCGAACATCTGCGCCCTGGTGCCCAGGCAGAAGCCCAGACCGGGGATCACTGGCGAGCTCTGCAGCCAGCCGCCGCTCGGCGTCGCCGACACCATGTTCCCGAACTGGTCGGTAATGTCCAGATGACAGGTGTCTCCTGGCCCGAGCTCTGCAGCGGTGACCGGAGCCAGGCCAGCGGTCGGGTCGCCCGTGCCGGCGGCGCCGTAGCCGGCCGCGTGGCCATCCGGGCTCCGGGCAGGACCATCACCGCCGGATGCGGTGAGCGCGAAGGCGGGCAGCCGCGGCGGGGCGCCGGCCGGCTGACCTGGGATCAGCGCGCCGGAAGACTGGTCACCGATGAGGGCCCGGCGGGAGGCGGCGTAATCCGCGGACAGCAACTCGGCCATCGGGACCGCGGTCTGCCGGGGGTCCCCGTACCAGGCCTCGCGGTCGGCGAACGCCAGCTTGCTGGCCTCGGTGACGGTGTGGATGAACTCGGCGCCGCCCGGCTGCATGTCCTCCAAGCCCAGCCCATCGAGCAGGGCAAGCTGCTGCAGGAACACCGGGCCCTGGCCCCACGGACCGGTCTTGCAGACGGTCAGCCCGCGGAAGTCCAGCGTCACCGGCTGCTCGGCGGAGGCGTGCCAGCTTGCCAGGTCTTGACCACTGAGCAGGCCGCGGTGAGGCCGCCCGGTCACGTCCATGACCTCGGCAGTTTCCAGGTAGCCGGCGATCGCCTCAGCGACGAAGCCCTGGTAGAAGGCGTGCCTGGCCGCTTCGATCTGGACGTCCCGGTCGTCCCCGGCCCGCTCCGCCTCGGCCAGGATCTGCTGGTAGACCGTGGCGAGGGCCGGGTTCGCGAACCGGGCGCCAGGCGCGGGCACGCCGTCGGCCAGGTAGACCTCGGCCGAGCCCGGCCAGTGCGCGCGGAAGGTGTCGGCCACCGCCGCGATGGCCGCGCTAGCGGTGGGCAGCATCGGGTATCCGCGCTCGGCGTACCCGATCGCGTACTGCATGACGTCGCGGAGCTTCATGGTGCCGTAGCGCTCCAGCAGCAGCATCCAGGTCCCGAACGCCGCGGGCACGCACGCGGCCAGCAGCCCGCTGCCCGGTACCAGATCAAGGCCCAGGCGAGCGAATTCCGCGATGGTGGCCGCGGCCGGCGCCGTCCCCTGGCCATCCAGGACGAACGTCTGCCCCGACGCCGCGTCGAAGCCGATCACCGGTACCTCGCCACCAGGCCCGTTCAGGTGCGGCTCGACGATCTGCAGCACCAGGCCGGTAGCGACCGCGGCGTCGAACGCGTTGCCGCCCTGCTCCAGCACGGCCATGCCCGTGGCCGAGGCCAGCCAGTGCGTCGATCCCACCATGCCGAACGTCCCGGCCAGCTGCGGCCTGGTAGTGAACTGTCCGCTGCCGCGCATGCGTGCCTCCGCCGGGATCGACTGTCTTTGCCCCGAACGTTACCGGCCCGTGGTTAGACCGTGACGCCCTGGGCAGGGCAGCAGGCACGGGTGGCCGTGGGCTGGGCGCGCCGATCTCGCCGCAACCGGTTTCGCCCCAGCGGCGTCTTATCAGGCACATATCCAGCGCGAACTGCGCATTTGCTAAGGACGGACTGATGAACTCACGTGTGACGCCGACAAAGCGAATCGGCATGCTGGTCGGAGCGGCGGGACTGGCCGGACTGGTCGCGGCCTGCGGGAGCAGTCCCAGCAGCGCACCGACGGGATCAACGGGCACGACGGCGCCGACCTCCCAGGGCAGCACGGCGCCGACCTCGCCGGCGCCGAGCGCCTCAAGCTCCCCAACCCCCTCATCCTCGGCTCAGGCCGGGCCGGCTGGCTGCGTGCCGTCGGACCTGCAGGCAAAGCTTGGCCAGGCCCAGGGCGCTGCCGGTACTTTTTACCAGGTCGTCGTGTTCACCAACACCT
>JASIBJ010000661.1 GCA_030045215.1 Streptosporangiaceae bacterium
ACCTCGAACGCCACCGCGATCACCACGCCGGCCGCGAACCAGCGATTCCCGATCATCCTGCGGCCGCCGCTGAGCAGCGCGCCGATGACCAGCGCGATGGCGAAGAAGCTCATGCTGTGGTCGTCCGTCACGCCAAGCCCGGCGATCAGGCCGCCGGCCAGCCACCAGCGGCAGTCGCCGGTCCGCCCGATCCTGACAACCACCAGCGCCAGTCCTGCCCACGCCAGCAGCGCATACGGTGTCGTGTTCGCCAGATGATCGGCCCCCAGCAACACCGGAATCGGGCCGATCGCGGCCAGCAGCTGCGCGCGCTTTCCGCCGCCGAACTCGCGGGCGGTCAGCCCGCCGACCACGACCGTGGCCCACGCCGCGAGCGCGGGCCACAGCCGCAGCCCCGGCAGCGACACGCCGAACAGCTTGAGTGACACCCACGCTAACAGCGGCCCCAGCACCGGCTGATCAACATAGCTGGCCTGCAGATGCCGGGCACAGTCCAGGAAATACAGCTCATCCTGCTGAAAGCCGTACCGGCCCGACACCGCCATCAGCACGGCGAAGACGATGCCGCCCACGGCGATCACCCGCCGGTCGAACCGGTCGATGTCCGGCAGCGGGCCAGCAGGGCCCAGCCCCGGCAGATCCCTGAGCCGAGGGCCAGGGTGCGGGGATCGTTGGTCCCGCCCGGTCAACTCCTTAAACCGGGCCACCAGCGGCGAGTAATCCCCGTAGTCCCCCGTGTCCGTCTCGCTGCTAGACAAGCCGCCGCCGCCCAGGAATCCGGCTCGCCCGAGATGGCGCAGCGCCATCGTGTTCCCGGCGGGCCGACACAGCCAGCCTTAACCCAGCTGGCGCCTTCAGTACCGTGCGCCGTTCCATGTCCGGACCTCCGGATCTCGCTGTATTTCGGCCCGGCAGCCGCTACGGGATTTTGCTCAGGTTTCCGCCCGCCCGGGTGTTTGCCGTGGTCGGCAGACAAGGCGCATTCGTGACTGGCGTGCTGCTCGCGCCCGTCGGGTATCTAGTGTCGGAGTTCCGCTGCCGCAGGGCCGCTGCCCCACGGCTTCGGGCGGTAGTACTGGCTGGACGCCCGGGTGAACAAGAGCACGCTCGCGGCCAGAGCGAGCAGCCATATTACGGCGCCGGCGGCCATGTCGGGCGGGGAGTTCACCGCAGCACCCTGGTCTACCGCCTGGAGCATGTAATAGCAGTCCAGGACGAAGCACGCCGCGAAGGCGAACCTGGCCAGGTTGCGCCTCCGGACCAGTGCCCAGGCCAGCAGCAGCCACACGCCGATGCCGATTGCCGCCTCGACCTGATCGGCGACCAGCTGGGCGGTCACGGCGTGGTGCACCGCCGCGGCCGCCCATGGCGGGTACCTCCGTGCGTAGGCCGACCGGACGCTGCCGGCCGTCACGGCTTCGATGATCAGGGCGGCAAGCTGCGCCGCCGCGCCGGCGCACATCAGCCGGGCCGCAGTACGCACGGTGCGCGGCAGACGCGCGGCGGGCCATAGCCGCATCCGCATCGCGCCTTTGATCAGGTCCGCGGACGCGGCCAGACCCGGCCGCTGCTGCCCATCATGGGCGCAGGCCAGCAGCACCGTGAGGATTTCTTCCTCGTTCTCCCGGCGGTAGGCCCGCGGGTAGCAGGCCAGCAGCCGCCGGTAGCCGCGCTCCAGCCGGGCCGGATCGCTCCTGCCCTGCCGCGCCGCCAGCTCACTCATGCCGCACCTCCGGCCAGGTCCAGCTTCAGCCGCCGCAGCGCGGCCGCGGCGTTGGCGTGCAGCCGGACCGCCTCCTCGGCGAGCTTCTTCTCGCCCTCAGGGGTGAGCCGGTAATAGCGGCGCAGCCTGCTGTCCACGATCTCCTCGCGATCCACCGCGATCAGCCCGTCGGCCCGCAGGCGATCCAGCGCCGTGTACAGGGTTCCGGCGAGCAGCCGGACCCGGCCGCCGGAGATCCCGGCGACGTCGGCGATGATCCCGTAGCCGTGCTGGCTGCCCGCGGCCAGCGCGGTCAGGATCAGGTAGGTCGCCTCCTGCATCGCGCGTGCGCCCATAAGAGCCTTATATATCGTTGGACTAGTCATTGCAAGCCCGCAACAACCAAGCCGAGATCACCCGGTTCAAGGCCCACGGAACCCGGCCCCGAGGGTGACACCGGCGATCCCGGACCGCCGAGGCTACGCCGGGCCTGCGCGGCCTCAACATCGTTCGTCCTCGCGCTGCGCGCTCCGGGCGCTCCACATTGACCCCGCTTCGGCACCGGCGGTCATGCGCAGCCATCCGGGATCCAGCAGAACTGGCTGGACGACCCGTGAGCATGAACCGTAGTGTCGCGGCCATGTCCGCGGACGTCAGTTCCTGGTTTGGCAAGCCGGTGTCTCTGGCAGCGGTGACGGATGGTGCTGCCGCCACTCTGAGTGCGTTGCTCGGGCTCGGGCGCGAGGCAGTTCCTCCCGTCATGACTAGCGCCGGGTGGGCAGCCTCCGAAGCTGCATGGCAGCCGCTGGACAGGACGGCGCAGGAGGATCTGATCCTCGGCGGCCCCCTGCAGCGCGGCTGCGAAGGGAGCGATTCGCCGACCTTCACGATCCGCGCCAACGGCACGGCAGACGCCGCATTTCTCATGATCACCGATCATGCTGATACAGATGATCCCAGCCCGCAGCTGGCTGGGTACGCAAGCCCGCAACGCACCTGTGTCGGGGTCGTCCTGGCGATAGCCGTCGTGCTCGCCATAGCAGTCGCCAGCGACGGCAAGCTCGATGAAGACTGGCAGCTCCCGATGACCGACTTCGTCGACGAGCCGACCGACGATCCGAAGCGATTTATCGAGCTCACACACACGCCAAGGTCGGCCAGTCATAACGACGACGACTTTCCCGCCCGGTGCGAGCAGTTCCTCCGGCAATTCCCCAGGCTAGGCGGCTGGCCAAAGGACCGCAGCCTGCCCAGCTGAGGAAGACAACCGAACTTCCCCGCAGGGCTCGCTCTCGCGCATCTGCGCGCGCGAGAATCAGACCCTAGAAACCGTCAAGCCTCACCTGAACACGAAACGTCAACGATCAGCTGAACCTAGGCATGGCCGGCCAGAGTTCCCGCAGAGCGGCCGACTCAGCGTTACGGCGGCGCGCACATCCGGGCGATCAGCGCCTAGTGGGGCCGGAGCGCCAGCGCAGGTCGCGTCATGCGGATCTCGCTCGTGAGTGACCTCTTCGGGCCGCTAATGCCTCTCCAATCGGGCACTGAGCGGGCACGCCTCAGGGAGGAGAGCGGTTCTGCAGATGATCGGTGCTTACTTCTTGGGCCGGATGCCAGTGTTAGGTGAGGGCGGTTGCGGCCTGGTGGATTAGCTCAGCGATGGCGCTGGGTTGCGAAGCCAGCGAGGCGTGGCTCGCGTCAAGCTCGATCGTGCTCCGTGGATTCATGCGTTCCGCCATGCGGCGCTCGGTGTCCGGGTGGATCATCCGGTCACTCGTCGACACCTGATACCAGGTCGGCTTTTTCTTCCAAGCCGGGTCGGATACGGCGTCCCCGAAGGTCGAGCCGACCGGCGCCTTCTGCGTCACGGCCATCACTAGTGCTTCGTCGGCAGGTAGGTCCTGACAGAAGCTCTCGTGGAACTTGTCCTGCTTGATCCAGACGTACCCATCTGAGTCAGGTGCGACGTTCCCGGCGGCCGCGGCTATGTTCCACTCGCTGATCTGACCAAGGTTCTCACCGGCGTCCGGAGCGAATGCGGCGACGTACACGAGCCCGATGACGTTCGGCAGGTCACCAGCCTGAGTGATGACCGCCCCGCCATAGGAGTGACCAACGAGCAGGACCGGTCCATCGACCTGCTTGACCATCTTCTGCGTGCGCTCGGCGTCGTCGTGAAGGGACGTCAAGGGGTTCTCGACGGCGTGCAGCAAGTCGTAGCCACGCCCGTTCAGCTCCACGATGACCTTGGCCCAGTGGGCCGCGCCACCCCAAAAGCCATGGACAAGCACGACGCTCGGCTTGTTGCTCATTGCGGTCTCCTCGTCGCCCGGATCGATGAATGCCCGCTCTCTTGATGCGGGCAAGCCGATTCTAGGCGGGCTGCTGATTTAGAGGTTCGCCCGCGTGCCTCGGGCTTGTCCTCTGGCCCGCGTGGCCCCGGCGCGACC
>JASIBJ010000662.1 GCA_030045215.1 Streptosporangiaceae bacterium
ACGATCATTACGTGGCCCTCGTAGCCCATCACTCCACGTACCGACAGGCCACGGTCGCGGGCCATCTCGGCCAGCCGTCCGGCGTCGGCCGGCTGGCAGCCGCAGCGCGGCAGGCCGACGTTGACGTCGATGATCACCTCGCGGACGCCTCCGCGGGCCGCGGCGTCAACTGTCTCGGCTGAGTCCACGGCCAGCGTCACCCGAGCGCCGACCTCGACCAGGGCACCGATCCGGCTGGCGTCGAGGACCTCGTTGGCCAGCATGAGGTCTTCGCCCAGGCCCGCTGCGACCATGCCTTCACATTCTCGGATCGTGGCGCAGGTGAACCGGTGATGACCAGCTGCCGCCTGGCGCCGGGCCAGGCTCGTGCACTTGTGCGCCTTGACGTGCGGCCGCAGACGATCACCGGGCAGCGCGGCGGCCATAAGCGCGATGTTGCGCTCGAGCGCATCGGCGTCCACCACCAGCGCGGGCGTGGGCAGGTCATACACCTTCTCCGCGCTCACTGCCGCGTCACCTCCGGTTGGTCTGCACGCTGGATGCCGCCCCTACCCTAAGTGTCGGCCGGTGCCTGGCCGGCCCGAGCCCGGCGCGCGGCTGGCTGACTAGGGTGTGGATGGCGGCTTCTGGGTCGCCGACAAGGATGCAGGAGGCGGATGGCGCATGGCTTGTGAGGTGTCCTGGTTCGCCCCGCTGTGCGACGAGGACCACGAGTTCCTCGGCGTCCCTGACCCGGCGCTGATGTCAAGCTGGGAGCACGATCGGGGCATTGTGCTCCGCGCCGAAGAGGCGGGATTCGACAACCTGCTGCTGCCGTCGGACTACGCGCCGGGCATGGACTCGATCGCGTTCGCGGCGGGCATGGCCCCGCTGTTGCTGCGGATGCAGCTGCTGGTGGCGGTCCGGATGGGCGAGATGTGGCCCCCGCAGCTCGCTCGCCAGCTTGCCACTATCGACCACATGCTCGGCGGCCGGCTGACCATCAACATCATTTCCTCGGACCTGCCAGGCCAGAAGCTCGAATCGGCACCGCGCTATCGCCGGACGCTTGAGTACATGCACGTACTGCGCAGCCTCATGGACGGGAACCCGGTCGATATCCGTGGCGAGTTCATCCAGGTGACGCTCGACCCGCCCCGGATCTGCCGCGACGGCCCTGGGTGCCCCCCGTTTTACTTCGGCGGCCTGTCCGAGGCGGCCAGAGAGGTGGCCGCCCGGGCAGCCGACGTCTACCTGATGTGGCCAGACACGATGCCCGCGGTCAAGGAGATCATCGACGATATGCGGGTCAGAGCAGCCAGGTACGGCCGTGAGCTCAGGTTCGGCTACCGCGTGCACGTGATCGTGCGCGAGAGCGAGCAGGAGGCGCGGGCGGCGGCGCGGCGCCTGGTCTCCCGACTGACGGTGGAAGCCGGCCAGCGCATCAGGACCCAGTCCCTGCACCCGACCTCGACCGGGCAGCTGCGCCAGGGCGAACTGCGCGAGCTTGCCGACGAGGAGGGGTTCGCCGAGCCCGGGCTGTGGACCGGCGTCGGCCGAGGTCGCCAGGGCGCGGGCGCGGCCCTTGTCGGCGACCCCGATCAGGTTCTGGCCAAGCTGCAGGGGTACGCCGACCTTGGCATGGAGGCGTTCATCCTGTCCGGCTACCCGCATGCCACGGAGGCGGACCTGTTCGCCCGGCACGTGCTGCCGCGCCTGGAGCACGGGCCGTTGCTGCCGCGGGCGAAGCAGCCGGCGGCCTAGCTTCTCACGTATCGGCTCGCCAGATCCGGCGATGCGCAGGCCAGCCAGCCATTGGTGATCGCATCGTGCAGCGCGCGGGCGGAGACCACGCTCAGCCGAATGAGGATCGCGGAGTAGCCGTCGAAGTGCGGGATCGTGAAGATCCCGCGAGTGCCGGCGGCGAGAACCGCTTCCTTCTCGCTCAGGTCCTCCACCCGGACGGCCAGGATCGGCCCGGCGGGCGGCTCCTGGTCCCCGAATCGCTTGATGTCGGCCTTGCTGAACGGGCGCTCCCACGCGAACGCCTTCTTGCCGACAAACCAGGTGCGGTTGCCGTGCCGCTCATCCTCGGTAACCTCCGCAAGCTGAAGCGCGATGGCCGCCGCGTCATCGATAGTCGCCACGCGATTACCGTACTTTCCTTCGCCGCGATCCCGCTCGGTGAGCGACGGCACTCCCAGGCGATAGCTTCTGTGCCGACTTCTGCAACACTGATACCTTCGCCCCTGACCGGATCAGCGACCAGGCCCGCGACCGCGTTCGCGGTCGCCTGTACGGCCTCGCCGATCGCCACCTATGCGTGCGTGGACAGCTGGCTGACCGACTTCCGCGCCGACCGGCCGAAGATCGACGTCCCGGTACTGACAACCCATGGCACCGCAGACCGGATCCTGCCCTATGACGCCACGGCGAGGCGGCTACCCGGCCTCGTCGATGACCTCAGGCTTGTCACGGTCGACGGCGGCCCGCACAACATCGGCTGGACGCATCACGATGAGGTCAGCAAAGCCCTGCTGGATTTCCTCGCGGCCTGATCCGCACGCCGGCGATCCCTGGCCGGCTTTGCCCGGCCTGCGGAGCACACGACGCGGTGATCGTGGGAAGGGGCCTGGGCGGCCACATCGCGCTCGGGGCAGTTGCTCAGCCAGTGCGGGCGGCGACCGCGCGCTGGGCTGAGTCGATGATCGCCTCGAGTTGCGCAGCGTGCGCACCGCGCCAGTAGACCCGGCCGCAGCCCTGGCACCGGGCGAACTCCTCGTAGGTGCGGCGGGTACCCGGCTCCAGCTGGGCCTCGACGTCTGACTTGCGTGCTGGTGAGAGCAGCGCGTTGCAGGCCACGCACCTAGTCCACGGGGCCAGCGGCGGAGCGAACCGGTCCAGCACATCCGCGAACTGGGCCTGCGGCTCCTCGCCGCGCACGTAAGCCCCCAGCCACAGGCTGCGGCGTCGCAGCAGGCCGCGATCTTGGGTCAGGAGGACTCGGTGCGTGGCATTGGCCTGCTCGATCAGGGCGTCGTCGTCGGCATCGGCACCGTAGGCCGCGTCCACGCCGACGAGGCGGAGCCTGCGCGCCACGGTCCCGAGGTGCACGTCGAGGATGAAGGCGGCCTCGTCCAGATGCTGCGGACGCTCGACCGGCCTGACCCGCGCCTGGTCTCCCCCCACCGGGCGGTAGCCGGGAGTGACGATCTCGCCGTTGACCTCCAGCAAGCCGACTTCGGTCAGCGGCACTCCGAGCGACTCGACCACGTGCCCGAGCGACGAAACGCCGTCGCATGCCACTTCCACCGGCCCGCTCCGGCGACCGGCCCTGAGGAAGAAGGCAAGCTCAGGCGCGACGATGACCTTGAGCCCGGCATTGCCCATCTCCCCAGCATTCATGGCGAGGCCGACGGCTCATGCGCCGGGCCAGGATCACGCCTTCCTAGCCGCCGCTGCCGTAGGGGCGCGTCAGGATCTCGAGCAGATGGCCGTCCGGGTCCTCGAAATACAGCCCGCGGCCACCGTCGCGGTCGTTGACTTCGCCCGCCCGCCTACGGCCGGGATCCGCCCAGTACGTCAGTTGCTGGTCGCGGATGCGGGCGAATGCGGCGTCGAAGTCTTCCTCGCCGACGAGGAAGGCGTAATGCTGGGACGTGATGTCCCCACTGGTCTGCGAGAAGTCCAGGGAGACGTCGTTGTCCGCCTGTACCACCAGAAAGTGCCCGAACGGCGTCGGGGCGGGCAGGCCGAGGATTCCGGCCAGGAATGCGGCCGACCGCTGCTGGTCCCGGCACGACACGATGGTGTGGTTCAGTTGCACGCTCACCCTACGATTCTGCCGCCGAATCGGGTTGGCGGACACGGGCGGTGCCGTATGACCATGTGGCCGGTGACTGGCGGCTGGCGGAACTGCAGCGCAAGT
>JASIBJ010000663.1 GCA_030045215.1 Streptosporangiaceae bacterium
TCGGCGGGCCGCCGCGGGTCGGCGGCGTACTGCAGATCGCCCCGATAGCCAGCGGCTTCGTAATCGCCCTGACTTCCCCGCTGAGCGCCTGACCTGCGCCTGCCTCGCGTAGCCAGCCACGAGACCACGTTCCAGATCAGGACCGCGAACACCGGGAGGGCCAGCAGCAGCCTGACCCGGTTATCGGTCCACTGATCCGCCAGCAGCGACGCCCCGATTGCCGCGATCGTCAGGGAGGTCCGCAGGTCCGGCCAGCCCTCGCCCCTGGGCCGGGCGGCAGGCTTCCCGCGGCCATGCCGGCGCTGTTGCTGCTGGCGGTCCTGGCCGCGGGTGGGCATCAGCAGCGCGGGAATGCACAGCACCGCACCCAGGCCAATCAAGCCAAAAGCCAGGTCCTTGAGGTACGAGTGCATCGCCGCTCCAGCCGCGAGGGGACTCTCCGGAGTCTACGAGCCGACGGTTCCGCAGGGAATCGCACCTTTTCGGCGGGACTAGACGCGGATGCGGGTCCCGCAGGGCCGGATCTCCCTCGCTATGGCATCCCAGCGTAGGAATGCAGGCCGGTAATCCAGAGATTGACCCCGATCAGGTTGAACATCAGGCAGCCGAAGGCCAGGAGCTGGATCCACGCGGCCCGGCGACCGCGCCAGCCGGCGGTGGCCCTCGCGTGCAGGAACATGGCGTAGACGACCCACGTGATGAACGACCAGGTCTCCTTCGGATCCCAGCCCCAGTACCGGCCCCAAGCGTGGTCGGCCCAGATGGCGCCAGCCATGACTCCGAACGTCCAGACCGGGAAGCCGAACAGGACGCTGCGGTACGACAGCCGGTCCAGGATCGCCGGCCTGGGCAGGTGCTCCAGAATCCCGGCGCTCCATGAGGGCTGGCCCGCGGCGATGCGCCGCTGGCTGCGGTCAGCGAGCAGGTACAGGGTCGTGACGACGGCGCCGAAGATGAACAGGCCGCACGCGATGATCATCGCGGTCACGTGGATCGCGATCCAGTACGACTGCAGGGCCGGGACCAGCGACCCGGCCGGGGTGTAGATCAAGGTCAGGTCGATGCCGAGGGTAAGCACCACCGGGAGCAGCACGAACAGGCCCATGTAGTAGGCCCGGTACCTCACCGAGGCGGCGACGAGCACAAGCACGGCCATGCACGTGATCGCCGCGAGGAACTCGTACATGTTGCCCCACGGGACGCGCTGCTCGGCCATGCCCCTGGCGAGGATCGCGAGCACGTGGCACAGCAGGCCGATGCACGTTAGCCCGAATGCCGTCCGCAGCCAGAGGCCGGTCGGCCAGCGGCTCGTCGTGGTGGGCGGGTCCGCGTCCGCCGGAACCGTGATCGGCACCTGCACCGGCGGGCCGCCCGCGCCGACCGCCACGAGCGCTGGTGCCTCGGCCACCACCCGCTGCCGGGCGAAGGCGAAGTCGCACGCGTAGGCAAACATCGCGAGGGCGTACAAGATCACGGTACTGAACAGGAGCGCGTTGCTCGTGTCAGCCAGCCCGGTGTTAACAGGCATCTATGCCTCACTCTCCTCACGGCCAGCCGACGCCGGGTCGGACCCGGCAGCGCGCGCCGGTGCGGTAACCGCGGATTTCTGGGGAACGGGGCCGTCGCCGCTGGCATCGTCGGCCGCCTCGTCATCTTCGCCGGGGCCGACGGCAGTGGTGTCCGGCAGCGCAGTGCCCTGGTGCAGCTCCAGGAATTGCCTGGCCAGGTCGGTGAACTCGGCTTCGAACCCGCCTGCGGCGTCCGAGCGGGCCAGGCCGCCCACCACCACCGCGGTGCCGCCGTCCGCCTGCGGCTGCACCCGTACGAATACGCGGCGCCGGCGGACCAAGAACGACAGGATCAGGCCGAGCAGCGCCAGGATTCCCGAGATGAGCGCGGGCAGCTGGCCGGGGTCGTAGGTGATCGCCAGGCTGACCCACTGGGTATAGCCGGTGAACGTCAGCGTTCCGTCGCCGTCCGGCAGCTTGATCGACTGGCCTGGCGCGAGCGGACGGGGCGTGACCGGCAGCTGGTGCAACCCCTTGGTGTCTAGCTGGTACACCGACTGCGCCACCGGACTGTCCATGCCGAGATTGCCGGCGTAGGAGACGAGGCTCACCCGCGGGAACAGGGCGGCGGGGAAAGCTGACTGCAGCTCGCCGCCCACGTCCACCGCCGTCGGCAGGAAGATGCCGGCAAAGCCGAGCTGGGCTGGCTTGGCGTCAGGGACCTTGATGACGCCCTCGGAGGTCAGGCTCAGCTGGTCCACGGGGATGAACGGCACCGGGCCGTCGAACTGGACCCGGCCCGTTCCGTCGGTGATCTTGAACTCGGGTGCGTAGCCATGCCCGATGAGGTAGACGCTGACGCTGTCCACGACCAGCGGGTGATTGACCTGGAGCGTGTAATGCCGCAGCGGCGCCCCCGGAGCCGAACGGTAGGTGAGCGGGGCCGCGTAAGAGATCGGCTGGTCCATCTGCGGGCCCGACGTCACGTACTTGGCCGTGAAGCCCAGCAGGTTGATGGAGAACGGCTGCAGATCCGACGCGCCGACGAGCCGGCCCGGGTGGAACACGTCCAGGTCAGTGGGAGTGTTCGCGAACCCCTGTCCGACGATCAGGAGCCGGTTGGCCTTGTACCCCCAGATGCCGCCGATTCCGACCGAGAACAGCAGCGCCAGCAGAGCGATGTGGAAGATCAGGTTGCCGACTTCGCGCAGGTAGCCCTTTTCCGCTGACACCCACCCGTCGCCAGCGTGCAACCGGTAGCGCCGCCGGCTCAGGAGGGTGGAGGCGGCCTCCAGGGCTTGCTCGGGTTCCTGCTTGGTGACGTAGCTGGCGCTGAACGGCAGCCTGTTCAGGTTGCGGGGCGCCCGCGGCGGGCGCTGGCGCGCCTGCCCGACGAGCCGGACCGTCCGCGGCAGCACGCAGCCCGCCAGCGAGGCGAACAGCAGCAGGTAGATGGCAGCGAACCAGGGCGCCGAGAACACGTTGAACAACGACAGGTCGTTGAGGAGCGGGGCAAGGCCGGGGTGGGCGGTGTAGTACTGGCTCACCGCCGCCGGGTCGGTGCCCTCCTGCGGCAGCACAGAGCCGGGCACGCTCGCGAGGGCCAGCAGAAACAGCAGGATCAGCGCGGTCCGCATGGAGGTGAGCTGGCGCCACGTCCAGCGCAGCCAGCCCAGCACGCCCAGGCGCGGGCCAGCGGACGGCAAACCTGGCCGGGCCGTGTCGCTGAGATCCGGATCGGGAGGCAGCGTGGTCAGCGCGTCGTCTTCGGCCGTGGTCACGAGCGCTCCGCAGCGACGCTGTCCAGCAGGGCCTTCAGGCCGTTGTAGGTGACGCCGCCGATGATCCGCGCGGCTATCCGGCCACTCCGGTCGATGACGAGCGTCGAGGGGATGGCGGCAGGCGTGGCGGCACCCTGGAACTCCAGCGCGATCTGGTCATTCGGATCGTTGAAGCTCGGGTACGCGATGTTGAAGTCCTGCATGAACGCTAGCGCCGCATCCGGCTCGTCCCGGATGTCGACGCCGACGAAGCGGACGCCGCGGCCGGCCATCTGCCGGGCGAGCGTTCCCAGGGCCGGCGCCTCGTTCCGGCACGGCGCGCACCAGGATCCCCAGAAGTTGAGCACGATCACGTCCCCCCGGTAGGACGCCAGGCTCAGCGGCTTCCCGGTGAGTGACGTGCCGGACACCCTGGGCGCGACCGGACGGCTTCCTAGGGGGAAGAACGTGCTCGCGTAGCTCCCGCTGACGAAGTTCTGACCGCTGCTCAGCGGCGTGTTCTGCCCGATGGGCCCGCCGTCGCAGCCGGCGACAGCGAGCCCTGCGCCGACGAACACGGTGACCGCGATCGCCGGCGCGACGAGCGCCGCCCGGCCGGGAACGGTTAGCTGGCGGCGCCGCCCGCCACCC
>JASIBJ010000664.1 GCA_030045215.1 Streptosporangiaceae bacterium
ACGACCGAGCCGGTGCGCGTGGTCCTGGCCGTGCCCGACCGTGTCCCCTGGCAGTCAGTCACCGACCTGCCGGAGGGCGTGCGCATCTCGACCGAGCTGCCGCAGCTGACGCGAAGGTACCTGGACGCGCACGGCGTGAAGGCCGTCGTCGTTCCCTCGCACGGCGCGACTGAGGCCAAGGTGCCCGACATCGTCGACGCGATCGTCGACCTTGCCGAGACCGGCACGTCGCTGGCGCGCAACGGGCTGCGGATCCTGGACACGCTGCTGATCAGCTATACCGAGCTGGTGGCCAACCCCTCCTCATACGCCGACCCGGTCAAGCGCGAGGCGATGGAAGACATCCTGCTGCTGCTGAGCGGCGCGATCCAGGCTCGCGGCCACGTCCTGGTCAAGCTCAACGTCAGCGCGGAGAACCTCAACGCGGTCGCCTCGATCCTGCCCGCGATGTCGTCGCCGACCATCACCTCTCTGGCCCGCGGCGACATGAACGCGGTGGAGGCCGTCGTGCCGAAGAAGGGCATCAACACGCTGATTCCCGCGCTCAAGGCGGCCGGCGCACGCGACATCCTGGAGATACCGATCTCCAAGATTGTCGAGTAGCCGCGCCCGGTACCGCTCCTCGCCGCCCTCGCGGGCGACATTTCGGCCGCAATCCGGAGCCCGGCTAACCCTGGTCGCCGCTCTCGGGGGCGACATCCCGGCCGCCGCTAGGCTGTACGAGTGCTGGCACGAATTGACCTGCGCGGATGCAAGGCCGCGAACCTGACATCCGGTGAGATGTCGGCCGTCTTGCCGCGGGCCGCGCTAGATGTGAGCGCCGCGATGGACGCGGTACGGCCCGTGTGCGAAGACGTCCGGGTCCGCGGGGCGCAGGCGGTCAGGGAGCACACCGCCAAGTTCGACGGCGTGGACCTGCCCGGCACCAGGGTGCCCGCCGAGGCGCTGGCCAGTGCCCTGGCGCAGCTGGAGCCCGAGGTCCGCGCGGCCCTGACCGAGGCAGCCAGGCGAGCCAGGATGGTGCACCGGGCGCAGCTGCCGGCCGAATCCTGGACCGCGGTGGCGGCCGGGTCCACCGTCACCGAGCGCTACCTGCCGGTCCGGCGGGCCGGTGTCTATGTTCCCGGCGGGCTGGTCGCCTATCCGTCGTCGGTCCTGATGAACGTGATTCCGGCTCAGGTCGCCGGAGTGGCCGAAATTGCGGTCGCATCGCCGCCGCAGGCTGACCACGGCGGACTGCCGCACCCCGCGATCCTGGCCGCGTGCGCGCTGCTCGGCGTCGAGGAGGTCCACGCGGCGGGCGGCGCGCAGGCGATCGCCATGCTGGGCTACGGCACGAAGGACTGCCCGCCGGTGGACGTGATCACCGGTCCCGGCAACGTCTACGTGGCGGCGGCCAAGCGGCTCCTGCGGGACCGTGTCGCTATCGACGCCGAGGCCGGGCCGACGGAGATCGCGATCATCGCCGACGACGGTGCCGACGCCAGGTTCATCGCCGCCGACCTGGTCGCGCAGGCCGAGCACGATCCGCTGGCCGCGTGCCTGCTGATCAGCACGAGCGCCGGGCTGGCCGAGCGCGTCGAAGCAGAATTGAGCAAGGCGGCCGAGCAGGCCAAGCACGCCGAGCGGGTGGCCGCGGCGCTGGCCGGCCAGTCAGCCTGCGTCATCGTCGACGACGCAGACGCGGCGCTGGCCGTGGCCGACGCGTGGGCGCCCGAGCACCTGGAGATCCAGGCCGCGGACGCCTCGATCCTCGCCCGCCGGGTTCACAACGCGGGAGCGATCTTCGTCGGTCCCTGGGCCCCCGTATCGCTCGGCGACTACCTGGCCGGCTCGAATCACGTGCTGCCGACCGGCGGGACCGCCCGCTACTGCGGCGGCCTGTCGGTGCTGTCGTTCTTGCGGTGTGTGCACCTGGTGGAATGCGACGCGGCCGCCCTGGCGGAGGTCGCGCCGCTTATCGACGCGCTGGGCGGGTCGGAGGATCTGGACGGCCACGTCCAGGCCGTCCGGATCCGGGTCCCGGCGGACGAGGGAGAGGCAGTGAGCGAGCAAGCGGGTGACAACTCATGACTGCGACGGCTGAGCCGCTGCCGATCCGGGAGGACCTGGCCGGGCGGACTCCCTACGGCGCGCCTCAGCTGGATGTGGCCGTCCGGCTGAACACCAACGAGAACCCGTACCCGCCATCGCCGGCGCTGGCCGCCGACATCACCGCCGCGGTGTCGCAGGTCGCGGCCGGGCTCAACCGCTACCCCGACCGCAACGCGCTCGCGCTGCGCGCCGCGCTGGCCGACTACCTGGGTCACGGCCTCTCGGCGGCGCAAACGTGGGCGGCCAACGGGTCGAACGAGGTGATCCAGCAGCTGCTGCTGGCCTTCGGCGGGCCCGGCCGGAGCGCGCTCGGCTTCGAGCCGTCGTATTCCATGCACCCGCTGATCGCGCAGACGACGTCGACCCGCTGGCTGGCGGCCCGCCGCACGAGCGACTTCGGCATCGACGCGGCCGAGGCGGTCGCCACCATCAGAAGCCTGCGGCCTGACATCGTGTTCGTCACGTCGCCGAACAACCCGACCGGAACCGCGCTTCCGCTGGCCACCATCGAGTCGATCTGTGCCGCCGCACCCGGCATGGTGGTCGTCGACGAGGCGTACGCCGAGTTCGCCAGGGACCCGGCCGCGACCGCGCTGACGCTGCTGCCGAGGTTCCCGCGGCTGGTCGTGGTCAGGACCATGTCGAAGGCGTTCGCCTTGGCCGGCGCCCGGCTCGGCTATCTCGCGGGCGACCCGGCCGTCGTGGAGGCGCTACTGCTGGTGCGGCTGCCGTATCACCTGTCGGCGATGACCCAGGTCGTCGCGCTGGCCGCGCTCCGCCACACCGGCGAGCTGCTGGACTCGGTCGCCGTGATCCGTGACACCAGGGACGAGACCGTCGGGTGGCTGCGCGCGGCCGGGTTGCGGGCGGCCGACTCGGACACGAATTTCGTGCTGTTCGGCGTGTTCGACAACAGCCGCGGGGTCTGGCAGGCGCTGCTTGACCGCGGCGTGCTGGTCCGCGAGACCGGCCCCGACGGCTGGCTGCGGGTGAGCATCGGCACCGAGGACGAGATGGCCGCGTTCCGCGAGGCCCTGACCGGCGTGCTGGCCGCGCAGCCGGCCATCGAAACGCCGGAGTCACGCGGATGAGCCGGTCGTCGCGGGTCAGCCGGGTCACCACAGAGACCCAGGTGCTGGTCGAGCTGAGCCTGGACGGCGCGGGCGTGGCCCAGGCCGAGACGGGCGTGCCGTTCTTCGATCACATGCTCTCGCAGCTGGCCAGGCACGCGTGCCTCGACCTGACCGTGAAGTGCCACGGCGACATCGAGGTGGACGCGCACCATACGGTGGAGGACACAGCGCTGGCCCTCGGCCAGGCCTTGCGCGAGGCGCTTGGCGACAAGGCCGGGATCTGCCGGTTCGGCGACGCGCTGGTGCCGCTGGACGAGACGCTGGTGCGAGCGGCGGTGGACCTGTCGGGCCGGCCCTACGTCGTGCACGAAGAGCCCGAGCGCATGGCGCCGCTGATCGGAAGTTACGACACGACGCTGACCCGGCATTTCTTCGAGTCACTCGCGTACTCGGCTGGCATCTGTGTGCACGTGGACGTGCTGCGCGGGCGCAACCCGCACCACATCGTCGAGGCGCAGTTCAAGGCGTTCGCGCGCGCGCTGCGGGCCGCCGCTGCGGCCGACCCGCAGGCCCGCGGCTCGGTGCCGAGCACCAAGGGCGTGCTGTGACCGGGGTGCGGGTCGCGGCCGGCGTCCTGGGGCGACCGGGATGAGCACGCGGCCGCGCATCGCCGTGCTCGACTACGGTTCGGGCAACCTGCGCTCGGCCCAGCGCGCGCTGCAGCGAGCCGGCGCCGACGCGCAGGTTACTGCCGACGCGACCGCGGCGCTCACCGCCGACGGGCTGGTCGTGCCCGGCGTCGGCGCCTTCGCCGCGTGCATGGCCGGGCTGACCGGCGTCGGCGGCGATCAGATCGTCACCAAGCGGGTCGCGGCCGGGGCGCCGGTGCTCGGCATCTGCGTGGGCATGCAAGTGCTGTTCGAGGCCGGGGACGAGCACGGCGTGCACACGGCCGGCTGCGGCTGCTGGCCGGGCGTGGTGCACAAGCTTGCCGCCCCGATCCTTCCGCACATGGGATGGAACGAGGTGGTCCCCGCCGCAGGATCCCGCCTGCTGGCCGGGATCGGGACTGGCGCGATGTTCTATTTCGTGCACTCCTACGCGGCCACCGAGGCGCCGCCTGGGGCGCTGACTAGCTGGGCGACCCATGGCGAGGACTTTGTCGCGGTGGTGGAGGACGGGCCGCTGACCGCCACCCAGTTCCATCCGGAAAAGTCGTCGGACGCTGGCGCCGCGCTGCTGGCCAACTGGCTGGAGGACGTGCGATGAGAGGGTTGACTCTGCTGCCGGCCGTGGACGTGGCCGAGGGGCAGGCGGTCCGCCTTGTGCAAGGGGCTGCGGGCACCGAGACCAGCTACGGCGATCCGCTGAAGGCCGCGCTGGCGTGGCAGCAGGCCGGGGCGGAGTGGATCCACCTGGTCGACCTGGATGCCGCGTTCGGCCGCGGGTCGAACGGACCCCTGCTCGCGGACCTGATCGCGCGGCTCGACGTGGCAGTCGAGTTGGCCGGCGGCATCCGCGATGACGCGGCGCTGACCGCGGCGCTGGCCACCGGATGCCGCCGCGTGGTGATCGGTACGGCCGCGCTTGAGGAGCCCGAGTGGGTGCGGCAGGCGATCGCCGAGAACGGCGACCGGGTCGCGGTCGGCCTGGATGTTCGGGGGACGCGCCTGGCCGCCCGCGGCTGGACCACCGACGGCGGCGAACTCGGCGACGCGCTGGAACGGCTGGAAACCGACGGCTGCCTGCGGTACGTGGTGACCGACGTGGACAAGGACGGCACGCTCCGCGGGCCCAACCTGGACCTGCTGCGCCAGGTCTGCGCGCGAACGGACAGGCCGGTGATCGCCAGCGGCGGCGTGTCGAGCCTGGACGACCTGCGCGCGCTCGCGGCACTGACGCCGCTCGGGGTCGAGGGCGCGATCGTCGGCAAGGCGCTGTACGCCGGCGCGTTCACCCTGGACCAGGCGCTGGCCGAGGTGTCGCAATGACGCGGAAGGTGTCAAGTGGCGCGATCTGGGAGCCCGTCGCTGGCTACAGCCGGGCCGTTGCGGCCGGTGATTTCATCTTCGTGTCCGGCTGCACGTCGATCGAGGGAGCGCAGTTCGTCCACCCGGGCGACGCAGCCGCGCAGACGACGCAGTCCATCGCCAACGTCGCGACCGCGCTCGAGGCGCTGGGAGCAGGACTGAAGGACGTGGTCAGGACCAGAATGTTCGTCACCGACATCTCGCGCTGGGAGGAGATCGGACGGGCCCACGGCGCGGCGTTCGGCGAGTCGATGCCCGCCACCTCGATGATCGCCGTCGCCGGGCTGATCGACCCGCAGATGCTGGTCGAAGTCGAGGCGGTCGCCTACAAGCCGGGCGCGGGCGGCGGCAACGGGCTCGGCTGGCCCCCGGAAAGTGCAACCGGGCCATGACGGTCGCGCTTCGGGTGATCCCCTGCCTGGACGTCGATGGCGGGCGGGTGGTGAAGGGCGTGCGGTTCACCAGCCTGCGGGACGCCGGCGACCCGGTGGAACTGGCCGCGATCTACGACCGCGAGGGGGCCGACGAGCTGACGTTCCTCGACATCACCGCCTCGAGCGATGAGCGCGAGACCACCTACGATGTCGTCCGGCGCACGGCCGACCAGGTGTTCATCCCGCTGACCGTGGGCGGCGGGGTGCGCAGCACGCAGGACGTCGACCGGCTGCTGCGGGCCGGGGCGGACAAGGTCGCGCTGAACACCGCGGCCGTGGCCAGGCCGGATCTGCTGCGCGAGGCCGCCGACCGGTTCGGGGCCCAGTGCGTCGTCCTGTCGGTCGACGCCAGGCGATCCGGGCAGACCGACTCAGGGTTTGAGGTCACCACTCACGGCGGCCGCCGCGGGACCGGCATCGACGCCGTCGGCTGGGCGGCACGGGCCGCGGACAGCGGCGCGGGCGAGATCCTGCTGAACTCGGTCGACGCCGACGGGACCAGGCACGGATTCGATCTCGATCTGATTAAGGCAGTTCGCGGGGCCGTCTTCGTTCCCATCATTGCAAGCGGCGGGGCCGGTCAACTCGAGCATTTCGCGGCCGCGGCCGATGCGGGTGCCGATGCGGTGCTGGCGGCGAGCCTGTTCCATTTCGGTGAGCTGACGATCGGGGCGGTGAAGGCGGCACTGGCCGCGGCCGGGCATGTGATCCGGCCGGTCGGGGAGCGGGGGAGTGCAGATGCCGGCTGAAAGAGTCTCCGGGCTCGATCCGAAGATCGCCGCCCGGCTGAAGCGCAACGAGGACGGCCTGGTCGCGGCCATCGCGCAGCAGCACGACACCGGCGAGGTGCTGATGCTGGCCTGGATGGACGACGAGGCGCTGCACCGCACGCTCACGACCGGCCGGTGCACGTACTGGTCGCGCAGCCGCCGCGAGTACTGGGTGAAGGGGGAGACCTCGGGACACGTGCAGCGGGTCGTGTCGGTGGCGCTCGACTGCGATGGCGATGCGGTGCTGGTACGCGTTGACCAGGCCGGCGGGGCCTGTCATACCGGCGACCGGACCTGCTTCGACGCCGGCGTCCTGCTCGCGGAGCGCTAGCGAGTCGAGCATTCGTCACCGGCTGCAACCGCTCGGGACGTCCGCTGCGTGGAACAGGCCCCGGACGGGGTATGGCATCCCGCACGGCTGGTGCCCCTGGAGTGCCGCCGCAGCTCGCGCCTTCCTTGACCTGAGAGGAATCACAGATGGCGCATAACGGTACAAGAAGCCGCATAGTGATCGTGGGCGCGGGCTTCGCCGGTTTCAATGCGGCGCGAGAGCTGGTCCGGCTTGTGGGTGCCACCACCGACCTCGTGGTGATCAATTCCAACGACTTCTTCTTGTACCTGCCGCTGATGCCGCAGGTGGCGGGCGGGCTCATCGAACCGCGGCACCTTTGCGTATCACTACCGCGCCGGCTGCGGAAGCTCCAGTACGTAGTCGGCACCGTCCAGCACGTTGACCCTCGGCAGAAAGTGGTGAGCTGGGTAGGCCCGGAAGGCGGGTCAGGCGAGTTCAGCTACGACCGCCTGATTCTCACCGCCGGGAGCGTGAACAAGCTGCTGCCGATACCCGGCCTAGCCGAGTACGCGCACGGATTCCGCAGCATCGCCGAGGCTGACTACCTGCGCGACCACATCACCAGGCAGCTGGAGCTGGCAGCGGTGGCCACCGATCCCGCCGAGCGGGAGGCCCGCTGCACGTTCATCGTGGTTGGCGCGGGCTACACCGGCACGGAGGTCGCGGCGCAGGGTCAGTTGCTGACCGCCCGGCTGGTCCGCCGGATACCCGGTCTGGCTGGGCAGCAGGTCCGGTGGATGCTGCTGGACACCGCTCCCAGGGTGCTGCCCGAGCTTGACCCGCGGCTGTCCAGGACGGCCGACCGGGTGCTGCGCCGTCGCGGTGTGGAGGTCCGCACCGGCCAGTCGGTGACCGAGGCCCTGGCGGACTTCGTGCAGCTCTCCACCGGGGAGAAAGTGCCAACCCGCTCGCTGATCTGGTGTGTCGGGGTCCGCGCCGACCCCCTGGTGGACGGCCTTGACCTGGAAACCGCGAAAGGACGTCTGGTCGTCGACGAATACATGAACGTGCCCGCCGCCCGCGAGATCTACGCGTGCGGCGACTGCGCCGCGGTGCCTGACCTCACGCGTCCAGGCCAGGTCTGCGGGATGACGGCGCAGCACGCCGAGCGGCAGGGCCGGCAGGTTGCCAGGAACGTCGCCGCCTCGCTCGGTACCGGCAAGGCTGAGCCGTACAAGCACCACGACCTGGGATTCGTGGTCGACCTAGGCGGCCTCGCCGCGGCCATTAACCCGCTGCACATCCCGCTCTCCGGGCCGCCGGCCGGCCTCATCACCCGCTGCTACCACCTGTACAGCATGTCCGGGAACCGGCTGCGAGTGTTCACCGACTGGGTCGTGAACGGGATCACGCCAGCGGAAGTCACCGCTCTCGGGCTGATCAGCGCCGAGTCTGTCCCGCTTGACGTGGAGCATCCCAAGGCGTGAGACAGTGGCGGCGTTGACACGAAGAACACGCCGGGGTCCGAGAGCTCGAGGAGCATGACTGTGGCTGCGCTTGACAACCTGCGAGTTGCCGTGATCGCCACCGACGGAGTGGAGGAACCGGAACTGGCCGAGCCGGTCAGGGCCCTGCGCGAAGCCGGCGCCAGGACCGAGTTGCTGTCGATCAATGCCGGTGAGATTCAGGCCGTGCGGCATGATCTCCAGCCCACCCAGAAGTTTGCCGTCGACAAGACGCTGGATCAGGCGGATCCGGTCGACTACGACGCGCTGCTCCTGCCCGGCGGGGCGGTCAACGCCGACCGATTGCGCATGGAACCGGACGTGCAGTCCTTCATCAACGGGATCGATGACGCCGGGAAGCCGATGGCTGTCATCTGTCACGCTCCCTGGGAGCTGATCTCGAGCGGCCTGGCCCGTGGCCGGACCCTGACCAGCTATCACACCATCCAGGACGACCTGCGAAACGCGGGCGCGACCTGGGTGGACCGCGAGGTTGTCGTGGACGGCAGACTGGTGACCAGCCGGCAGCCGGCCGACATCCCGGCGTTCAATCGCGAAATGCTCAAGCTTTTCGCACGCACTGCTCACTAGGACGGCTGCGGTCGGATTCCGGGCCGCGGTCAATCTGGCCGACACAAAGCGGCGTTGACCGACTCGCAGGGTATTGAGCGAGTAGTTTGCTTGCCCTGCGTTTGAGCCCTCTAAGAGCTTGACAAAGCTTGACCAGATCATGCCCAATTGCCGGAAGGCCGGTAGCGCGAGCCTGATGCACGGATTCCGACTCGACAGTGACAACGTCTAAAGAGGGGTTACTTCGCAGATGAGCCTAGATGCCATGACCACCAGCGCCGTCGAGGATCGGCTTTTGCGGCAGGGCGACGCGCAAACCCTGCACGAGGCTTTCGCGGAGCGAAGGGAGCCGGCCCGCCGTCGGGGCGGCGTTCGCCAGGCAGCCGACTCGATTGTGACCTACATTCCCACAGAGATCGTCACCGTGTATGTCGCCGCGACTGCTGCAATTCACGCCGCAGGATCAAAACCCGGGACCGGTCAATGGGTCTTGCTCGCGGTCCTGCTCGTCTTGACTCCTACTACAACCTGGGCGCTTTTCGCTGCCAAGATTCACGGGCTTGGTGAGTCCATGCCCGCAGCGCCGCGCAACTGGCCATGGTTGCACATGATCATTGCGTCGATCGCATTTCTACTCTGGTCATTCACTCTGCCAAACACCCCGTTCGAGGAATTGCGATGGTACACGCCCGGTCTCGCGGCGGTCGTACTCCTCGTGGGAACAATGGTCCTAGGCCTCGCTGCGCCTTTCTTCCGACCGTCGACGCCACCGCGCCACCCGGTTCAGCAGCCCGCGTCGTAAGGCAGCTATCACTAGGTGACCCCGGCTGAGCGCTCGGGCGAGGACGGGTGATCAGAGGGCAGCTGACCCGATCGGTTCTGTGGCGCTCCGGTCGCGCGAATCACCCCCGTGCTCGAGGAGTGCTGGGCGCGCGGGATAGCCTTCGTTCCGTTCTTCCCGTTGGGATCGGCTTTTGGCCCGAACAATGCGGTCCTGGGAAGTCCGCAGGTGGTCAGGACCGCACAGCGACTCGGCCATACCCCAGCGCAGGTTGCGCTCGCCTGGATGCTGAGCCTGCGGCCCAATGTCCTGCTCATTCCCGGCACATCGTCGGTGCGGCACCTAGAGGAAAATCTTGCCGTCGCTGGCATCGAATTGGACCAGCAAGCCCAGGACGAGTTGACGGCTGCGGCCTAGCGGCCCACGCAGGCCGCGTCTGTAACCGAGCAAATTCGGGCCTAACCCTCTGGGGTTAGCTGATGTCTCAAGAGATGTCATTGCTTTCGCCGGAGGAGCCCAGATGAAGTTCACCCTTCGCTGGTGGCAGCTTCTCGCCGCCGCGCTGGCGGCCGTGGCCGCTCTGATCGTTGCGGCTCTGGCCGTTGCCGATGGGGCCGTGCCGTCAGCGGCCGGGCCCGGAGCCGTGGCCGCACTGCCGACGTGCAGCCGCTCGCAGCTCACCGCGTGGGCAGCGTTGCCCTCAGACGGGTTGGCCGCTCTCACCGCTTATTACGAGTTCGAGATATCAAACATCTCCAGGCACGCGTGCGCGCTCGACGGCTTCCCCAGCGTTACGGCCCTGAACGACAGCGGCCGGCAACTTGGCAGCGCAGCCGGGCGGGACTCGCGCTTCCTGACCCGGCCCGTCTCGATCGCACCGGGCGGGACAGCGCACTATCAGCTGGCTATCACGGTTGGCGGGTGGTCCACATCGGTGTGCCGCCCTGCGACCGCTTTCGCGCTGCGCGTCGTCGCGCCGGGAACTCACGGCGGAATGCAGATTCCGTTCTCGTTCACTGCTTGTGCCAAGCGCGGTCCGGTTTACCTGACCGTGACGGCGCTCGTCGCGAATACTGGCATCCCGCGCTACAACTGATCAAAAGCGCACTGACCTAACTGCGACCCCGCCCGGTCGGGCGCACCAGCCGCTAGAGCTGGATCAGGCCGGCCGTGGTCGGCTGGAATCCGCAAGTGCCGAAGTAGAACCGGGCGAGGTACTCGTCGTCGAAGTCGACGTGCAGCCATTCGCACCCGGCCGCGCGGGCGTTCGCGGCCGCGACCGCCACGAGCTTGGTGCCGATCCCCTGGCGCCTAGCCGACGTCGCGACAAGGGTGTCCAGGATGAACGCGTGCACGCCGCCGTCCCAGGCGACGTTGACGAAGCCCACCAGCGTCCCGCCGTCGCGGGCGCAGACCCAGCCCAGGCTGTGCCCGGCGAGCTGAGCTTCCCAGTCGTCGTCGAGCACGCGATGACCGAAGCCCTCCGCGTGCAGCGCGTTTAGTTCGGGATTGCGCACCGTGCCGCGCCACTCATAGTTGATCATCGTGGCCACCGTACCGACGGCCTCGGCACGTGCACAAACAAGTTTCTGGCGGGAACGAGCTGTGTCCGGCCTGCTCGGCCCCGTCGCCTTGCCGTGGCGTCAGGCGAATGACCACCCCGACCATGACCCGACG
>JASIBJ010000665.1 GCA_030045215.1 Streptosporangiaceae bacterium
TGCCGCCGATGCAGACATAGCGCTGCGGAGTGTCGCAGTGGATCTGGTAATCGGTGTGCTCGGTCGCGGCCCGAAGGCCCGCATACGTGGCGGTAACCTCCTCGTCCAGGAGCGCGGGGAGGATCGAGCGGCCCTTCGCCATGAGGTCGGCGAGCCCGTCGGCCGTCGTCTCCGTGGCACTGCGGTCGTCCACCTCCTCAGCCGTGGGCCCGAGCAGTACGTTCCCGAACACAGTCGGCGCCACAAGCACGCCCTTGCTGACCGCGGTAGGAACCGGCAGGAGGATTGAGGAGACAAGGGGGCGGGCTAGCTTGTCGAACACTATGAGCTGCCCGCGGCGGGGACGGACGGTAAACCGGTCGTGCCCCATCAGGCGGTCGATGAAGTCGGAGTACAGTCCGGCCGCGTTCACGACCCAGCGCGCCTGTACGGGGCCGCGCGGCGTCGAGATCGCGTAGTCGCCGCCACTGTCCTGGATCGACCGGACAGGCGCATCGAGTGCGATACGGACGCCGTTCGTGAGCGCCTCCGTGGCGAAGGCCAGGGGCGTGGTGAAGGGGCACATGATGCCCTCGCCGGCGATGGCGAGGCCGCCGAGCGCCCCCGGGCCGAGGCGCGGCTCCCTGGCATAGAGCTCGTCTACCGCGACCGGGTGCACGTCACCGACGCCATTCTCCGTGGCCTGCGTCGCCAGCGCGTCGAGGCGCGCCAGTTGTTCGGCATTCCACGCCACCAGCAGGGCGCCGGGCGTTTCCAGGGGGATACCGGTGCGGGCCGCGTAGTCGGTGAGGAGCGGGTACGCCCGACGGAGCAGCGCGGCTTCCAGGGAGCCAGGCTTGGCATCGAACCCGGTGTGGCGGATCGCTGTGTTCGCCTTGGTGGTGCCCGTGCCGACGTCGCTGCACGCCTCGAGGACGATAGTGCGCAGCTCGTAGCAGCTGAGCTCCCGCGCGATGGCGACACCGACGACCCCGGCACCAATGACGGCAACGTCGTAGCCGGACCGAGCGGCCGTTGGCCTCATAGCGCGCTCACAGTGCCGTCTCCGTCGCGCCAACCCCGTGGGCGACGGCATCCGCCGCCTGCAGCCAGCGCGCGAGTCGCCGCTCGGCCTCAGCGGCCGTGCACGCCGGTTCGTAGGTTGCCGCCGGACGCCAGGCCGACACCGCCTCGGCGGGCGTGGCGGCGTGGCCTAGGCCGAGGCGTGCCAGCGCAGCCACCCCAAGGGCCGTGGCGTGTGGCGTGGCGTACACGTCCACAGGTACCTGGAGGAGGTCCGCCTGCGCCTGCATGAGCGTCCGGCAGCGAACGAGCCCACCGTCGACCCGCAGCCGCCCGACCGGGCCACCGAGGTCCGCCGCTTCGGCACGGCCGAGCACCGCGATATTTGCGGCGATCCCCTCGAGGACGGCGCGGACAATGGCAGCACGGTCGGTCTCGAGGCTGAGGCCCGACCATGCTGCCCGTGCCGTGGGGGCCCAGTAAGGGGCGGCGAGTCCGCTCAGCGCGGGAACGAACACCTCGGTTCCGCCGGCGACCGCTCCACCGGACCTTGAGCCGCCGCCCTCGACCACCGCGTCGAGCGCCGCGGGGGAATCGATCATCCCGAGGGATACGAGCCAGCTCACGGCGGAACCTGCCGTGTATACCTGACCGTCGAGGCAGTACGTGGTGGCGTCGCCGATGCGCCACGCGACGCATGTTGCCAACCCGGCCCCCGAGCGCGGGGCCGACCCGCCGAGCGTGGTCAGAAGGAACGCGCCGGTGCCGTAGGTGCACTTCGCCTGGCCCCGCTCGAAGCACGCCTCCGCGAACAGCGCGGCCTGCTGGTCGACTGCGGTGCCGATCACCGGCAGTTCGGTGCCGAAGGCGCGCGTCGACCCAACGGGGCTGGTGTTCCCGACGATCGAGGGCAGCGAGGCGACGTCGACGCCGAACAGCAGGCTGAGCTCCTCCGACCACGCGCCCGCATCGAGGTCGAACAGCAGCGTCCGCGACGCGGTGGCGGCGTCTGTCACGTAGCTCCCGGTCAGCCGGTGCAGCAGCCACGTGTCGGTGGTGGTGATCACCGCATCGTCGGGCACCTGAGGGCGGAGCCAGGTCATCTTCGGCGCGGAGAAATAGGGGTCAAGCTCGAGCCCGGTCAGCGCCCGCACCTCGTCTCGGCGGGAGGTCAGCGCCTCGGTTATGCGCGCCGCCCGCCGGTCCTGCCAGCCGATCGCCGCAGAAAGGGGCTCGCCGGTGGCTCGGCGCCACGCAAGGACCGTCTCGCCCTGGTTGGCCAGCGCCACCGCCGAGATCGCCTCCCGGGCCTCGGCAGCGGCCGCCCTGCCCGCGGTGAGCAGCGACGCCCACAGTTCCCTGGCCTCGCTCTCGACGCCGTCGGTCCCGACAACGCGGGTCGTGACCGGCACTTCGGCCTCGGCGGCGATCGATCCGTCAGCGCGGACGACCAGCGCCTTGGTGGCCGACGTGCCCTGGTCGAGTGCGAGGATCGCGCCGCTCACCGATCGTCGGACATCGGGGCCCCGGACACCGGCGGCGCTGGGGAGCCTCCGGACGCAGGCGTCGCCCCCGCGGTGCCCGGCATGGCCAGGGAGCGCCGCGAGGCGATCATGTAGACGAAGTAGAGCAGGCCGATGGCGGTCATGATGCC
>JASIBJ010000666.1 GCA_030045215.1 Streptosporangiaceae bacterium
CGAGGGCTCCCCGCCCTCGAGGACAGCGACGACCGAGTTGGTCGTCCCTAGGTCGATGCCTACCGCACGTGCCATGTGTCCAGTCCTTGGGTTGATCGTAGTGCCGAATGTTGAGCCTTGACGGCTCGAGTCTGCCATGCCCCAGTTGGGCTGGCAAATGAGTTGAGCGTACCCGGCTCAACTTTTATTCCCAGCTCATGAGATATGCTCTGACCTGCGTAAACGCAGTCCCAGGCATCCGCCGGGGGCCAGTGGCGCGCAAGAACGTCTCGCGTATTTCGGTATAAAAAGGTCAGGTCGTGCGGCGTGCCGACGTGGTGAGGAGCATCACGTCCCTGCCCCCCGCCGTACGCACAACTCCGCCCGGCAGCCGGTCATTCCGGCGCGGGCGCTCAGGGCTAACCGCAGGGTTAAAGATCGGTTACGCGGGCTCGACGCAGGTCGGCGGCGGGTTACCGTTGCGCTATACAGGGGGGTGGCGGCGCGGCCTCAGACGCATCGACGGCGACCTTCGCACAGAGGGCCTGGCTGCCAGTAGGAGGATCTGCGGTGCCGCTGGATGGATCACCGGTGGACAGACCCGCCCGGCTTGCCAGCCAGGGTGGCACCGAGCCGCAGGCAGATTCCGGCGACCTCACCGGGCAGCCGGCCGCGCTGACCGGCCCGGTACGGGCCAGGTCGGCTAGGCCCCGCCATCAGGCGGCCGTGCGGCTTGGGTCAGTGCGCCGGGGGACGGTGCGACACGACGGGCGCAGGACCTGGCCGGCCGAGCCCTCCGGCGAGGCGGCTGACCGATCCGGCACGCGCCCAACCCACCAGGGAGAACCCGAAGGCCGGGAGCCAGCGGGAGAGCTCGGGGAGCGGCCGCGAGGGTTCCTTGGGCTGGACGCTGACGATCGCGCCGCCCTTGGCCTGTGGGCCGCCGCCCATGTCGCGCTTCTGGTTCTTGCCTGGGCGGCTGCGTGGGCTTTCCGCACGTCGCTGGCCCACGCCCCGCTGACCGGGGGGTTTGAGCACTGGGACGCGATTCTTTTGCGGAACGTGGCGCAGTATGGCTACTTCGGCCGGCACTCGACCGCCAATAACATCGCCTTCTTCCCCGGCTACCCGCTGACGCTGGCGGCGGCTCACCTGATCTTGCGTAACTGGGTCTTGTCGGAGCTAGTCGTCTCGGGCGTGGCCGGTTGTTTCGCCGTGGTGTCACTCGCGCGGCTCGCGGGCGGCCGCCGTGCAGTCCTCTTCCTGCTGACGACGCCCGCGGCGATCTTCTTGATGGTCGGCTACTCAGAGGCACTATTCCTGGCGCTGGCGATCCCGGCCTGGCGGGCGGCGACGAAGGGCCGGTGGTGGCGTGCGGCGCTACTGGCTGGGCTGTCCGGCCTGGTCCGCCCGGATGCGCTCTTCCTCATCCCGGCGCTGGTGGTACTGGCGCTCGTCCACCCGGCCGGATCCACCACCAGCCAGGAGCCCACGCGCGCTGCCTCGAGGCTGGCTTGCGCCGGGGCCATGTGCTGCGCATTCGCAGGCCCGGCGGCGTATGAGATCTACCTGAAGGTCAGCACCGGCAGCTGGCTGGCGTGGTCGAGGGCAATGCAGAAAGGATGGGACCTGCACCTGACTGATCCGGTGCAGACGCTGAAGACGACCTGGTGGGCGGCCTTCAAGCATGCCTTCGGGGCCGGGACCGCGTTTGAGTTCCAGCTTGAGCTCGGCGCGATGGCCGTCATTGTCCTGGCGGCCGTCGCCTTTGCCTGGAGCCAGCGCTGGCCAGAGGCGGTCTACTGCGGCCTCGCGGCGGTTGCGCTCGGCACGTCGACCTGGTACCAGGGGTGCCCGCGCACGCTGCTTGTGCTCTTCCCGATATTCATCGCGCTGGCCAGACTTGGCTCCCGCCGACCCTGGGTCACCTATGCCTACCTCGCCATCAGCGCGCCGCTGGCGGTGGTGCTGGGAATGATGTTCCTGTCTGGTCAGTGGGCTGGCTGAACCGGCGAGATCACCGGGCTGAGCGACCTGCGGAGCACTCGCCGGTCTGGCGCCTCGTCGAGCACGCCGCCCATGGGATCGTCGGCATCGCCGCGGCGCACGACATCGCGCTCGGAGCGTACGCATTCCCAGGCGACCAGGCCGCACAGCAGCAGGACGGTACCGAACCTGGCCAGCACGGCGGTGAAGTACAGCGCAGGGGCGATGGCCCCGTTCATCCTGATGCCGTCGATTACGAAGATCAGGTACGCCCAGATCGCATAGAAGTACCCGACCTCGGCGATCTGCCAGATCGCGTAGCCAACCCAGCGGGGCCGGGCCAGGACTACCAGCGGCACCAGCCAGACCACGTACTGCGGCGACCAGACCTTGTTGCTGATCAGGAATGCCGCCGTGGTCAGGAAGATCAGCTGGGCGAGCCGCGGGCGGCGCGGGGCCGCGAGCGCCAGCAAGCCGATCGCCACGCAGCAAACCCCGAAGAAAAGGGCCGACAGCGCATTGAGCGTTCCGACCGAGTAAGTGCCAACCACGGGCCACCGCAGGTACTCGAAGAAGTACCAGATTCCGCCCCAGTCGGCCCCGCGACTGCTGTTAAACGTGTAGAACGTCGCCCAGCCTGACGGTGCCGCGATTGCCACGGGCAGGTTGACCACCAGCCACGTCCCCGCTGCGGTGGCCGTTGTCGTCCAGAAGGCTCGCAGCCGGCCGGCCCGCAGGCAGAGCAGGAACAACGGCCAGAGCACCACGAGCGGATAGAACTTGGTGGCCACGGCGAGCCCGAGCAGGATTCCGGCCAGCACCGTGCGGCGGCTAGCCCAGGCCGCCAGCGACATCATCATCAGGCCCATGGCGACAAGGTCCCAGTTGATGAAGGCCGACAAGATCAGGGCCGGCGAGAACGCGACCAGCAGGGCGGTCCAGCGCCGGGACGGCCCGGCGCAGTACGCGGTCGCAAGCACCCCGGCGACCAGAAACACGGCCAGCAGCCCGACCGTGACGTAGAAGTAATGCAGGCCGCGCGTGTAAGGATTCGGAACCGACCTGACGACCCAGGCCGCGGCTTCCATGATCGCGCCGATGACGACCGGGTACTCGACGTGATGGTCCAGGTAGGGAACCTGTCCGGCGGACAGGCCCTCGGTGTAGTACAGGGGGTAAATGTCGCTATAGCAGTGCGCCTGGTATTGCTCGACGCCCACGTTCCAGGCGCCGCCGGCCCAGCAGGCAGACTTGGCGGTGAAGCCAAGCCCGGCTGAGACGAGGCCCGCAGCGGTCAGGACGCCGGCCGAGCCCGCGCGCGCCAGCCAGAGTCCGCGATCCACGTTAGCGCCTATCCCGCCTGCTGCGACGGCTGGCGGGCCGGCGGCGGAAGCGGATGCTGGCTGAGCATCGTGCGTACCTCGCCGTCCTCTCCACGTTCACCGGACCAGGTCCGGCGACAGCCAGGCGCTCGCAGGCGCCGGGGAAACAAGGCTAAGGCTAGGCGATTGCCATCCGGGCCGGACCAGATGGCCGCAAGCCAGCCGCATGCGGGCCGTGCTTTGTCCGGCGGGACGACCCCGAATCCCCCCGCGCTTCGCATTGTGCCCTGTATGTCGGCGTTGACCGCCCGGCCAGCCACGGCATACTCGGTACCTGACGTCGGCGTACGCTGTCACCCGAAACGCCGTAACTGGAGGTCTCCTTGGCGCTGCGGATCATCATCGGCCTGGTCCTGACGGTGATCGCGTTCGCGATCGCCGGGCACCGCCTCTGGTGGCTCTACCGTCTTGGCCGCACCGGCCAGCCCGCGCCCGAGCGCATCGAGGCCCTGCGCGAGCACCCGGCTGAGGGTGCGGAAACCCAGGTCACGCAGGTGATCGGGCAGCGCAAGTTGCTGCAGTGGTCGGTGCCGGGACTGGCGCACGCGCTCACGTTCTGGGGCTTCATCGTGCTGATCCTGACGATCATCGAGGCCTACGGCGACCTGTTCAGCAGGCATTTCTCGATCCCGCTGATCGGCACCTGGGCGTGGGTCGGTTTCCTGGAGGACCTGTTCGCGGTGGCGGTCCTGGCGGGCATCACCACCTTCGCGATCATTCGGCTGCGGTCCGACCCCAAGCGCGAGGGCCGCAAGTCGAGGTTCGCCGGCTCGCACACCGGCGCGGCCTGGCTGGTGTTGCTTGGCATTTTCCTGGTGATCGCGACGCTGCTCATTTACCGCGGCGCGCAGATCAACACCGGCGACTTCCCCTACCCGAAGGGAGCGTTCGCGTCCGAGATCGTCGGGCACTGGCTGCACCCGCTGGGCGCGGCCAATCACGGCATCGAGACGACGTTCATCCTGCTCCAGCTGGTGGTCATCCTCGGCTTCCTGATCTTCGTCACCTACTCCAAGCATCTGCACATTGCGATCGCGCCGATCAACGTGCTGTTCGGACGCCGGCCCAACGGCCTCGGTCCGCTGCAGCCGATGCGCTCGAACGGCAAGGTCCTCGACTTCGAGGAGGCCGACCCGGACGAGGACGTTTTCGGAATCGGCAAGATCGAGGACCTCAGCTGGAAAGGCATGCTCGACCTGGCGACGTGCACCGAATGCGGGCGGTGCCAGTCGCAGTGCCCGGCTTACTTCACGGACAAGCCGCTGTCGCCCAAGATGATCATCCTGGAGCTGCGCGACCACGCGTTCGCCAAGGCGCCGTACCTGCTGGCCGGCTCCGACGAGGCCAAGGCCGCGCTCCCCGATGCCGTCAAGGCCGAGGCCGAGCGCCCGATCGTCGGTGATGCGGACGCGCACGGCGTCATCCACCCGGACGAACTGTGGTCGTGCACGAACTGCGGCGCCTGCGTGGAGGAGTGCCCGGTCGACATCGAGCACATCGATCACATCACCGGCATGCGCCGCTACCAAGTGCTGGTGGAGTCTTCGTTCCCCACCGAAGCAGCCACCATGCTCAAGAACCTAGAGAACAAGGGCGATCCCTGGGGCATGGGCGAGAGCAAGCGCGCCGAGTGGATCACCGAACTCGACTTCGAGGTCCCGGTCGTCGACGGCGCGATCGGCCCCGAGGTCGAGTACCTGTTCTGGGTGGGCTGTGCCGGGGCCCTGGAGGACCGGGCGAAGAAGACCACCAAGGCGATCGCCCAGCTGTTGCGCAGCGCCGGAGTCAACTTCGCGGTGCTTGGCCCGGCCGAAGCCTGCACGGGAGACCCGGCCAGGCGCATGGGCAACGAGTTTGTCTACAGCATGCTGGCCCAGCAGAACATCGAGACGCTGAACGAGGCGGGCGCGCGGAAGATCGTGGCCAGCTGCCCGCATTGCTTCAACACGATCTCCCGCGAGTATCCGCAGCTCGGTGGCAACTATGAGGTGATCCATCACACGCAGCTCCTGGCCCAGCTGATCGCGGACGGCAGGATCACGCCGGTCAGCCCGATCAACGAGAAGATCACCTACCACGACCCGTGCTTCCTCGGCCGCCATAACCGCGTCTTCACCGCACCGCGCGAGATCATGGAGCAGGTTCCTGGCGTGCAGGCACAGGAGATGCACCGGTGCAAGGAGCGCGGATTCTGTTGCGGCGCGGGCGGCGCGCGCATGTGGATGGAGGAGCGGATCGGGAAGCGGATCAACACCGAGCGGATCGAGGAGGCGCTCGGCACCAACCCGGACACCATCTCCACCGGCTGCCCCTACTGCCTGGTGATGCTTGGCGATGCGGTTGCCGCCAAGAAGAGCTCGGGCGAGGCCAAGGAAACCCTGGAGGTCGTGGACGTCGCGCAGTTGCTCGCCCGCTCGGTTGCGGTCCCGGCGGCCGCCGTGGCAGATAGCTCCGGGTCGTCCCCGCCGGCCAGCACCGCGGGGGGTCGCGGGGGGTCGTCCCCCCCGGCCAGCACCGACGGTTCGGCTGCTGACGGCTCAGGGTCCGGCGGTTCCGGGGCCGCCTAGATGGACTCGCGCCGGGCGGAATCCTTCAGCGATGGGGTCTTCGCGGTCGCAATCACGGTGCTGGTCTTCAACCTTCTGCCGATCGCCGACGACACAGCCGGAGCCTACGGACCGCATGCCCTCACCTGGGGGCACCTGGGCGATCACTGGCCGGCCTACCTGGCCTACGTCGTGAGCTTCCTGACCATCGGCATCATGTGGCTGAACCATCACGGCCTGTTCGTCCGGATTAGACGGGTGGACCGGCCGCTGCTCCTGCTGAACATGTTCCTGCTGATGGGCATCGTCGCGATTCCTTTCCCGACCGCGCTGGTCGCCGATCACCTCAACGAGGGCGGCGGGGGCGAGGTGGCGGCCATGACCTACGGGCTGGTCATGATCGCCATCTCGGTCGGCTACGCGGCTATCTGGACGTATGTGGCCACCCACCAGCGGGCGCTTGCCGCTCGCCACGTGGTCCTGAGCCGGACGGCCACCGTCCGGTTCACGGCCGGGAACGCCGGTTACGTTGCCGGCACGCTGATTGCGCTCGTCACGCCGGTAGCGTCGCTGATCATCTACGGACTGCTCGCCGTCTACTACATGTTCGAGCACCTGCCTGACGCGGCACGGGACGACGCAGACGGCGGCGACTAGCGCGGCTGCGCGAGCCGGGGGCTAGGAGACGACCCTGACCGGGAGCCACACCCTCACCTTCGTGCCCTTACCCGGCCTGGACTCGAGCGTGGCCCGGCCGCCGTGAGCGTTGGCGATGGCCTGGACGATGGACAGGCCGAGCCCGCTGCCGCCGCTGCGCTCGGCCACAGGCTGCTCCCGACCGCGGCGGGCGCTGCCGGTCCTGGCCGATTCGGCCCTGTTCACCGCGGCTGGCTGCAGGCTGGCGGGAGCCTTGCTGCCATGACCATTGTGGTTCGGCTCAGGCGCAGGCGCCCATCCTTCGGCACTGCGCTCCGCGGCCCGGTGGAATCGGTCGAAGGCCCGGACGGCGTCGTCTGCGGACATCCCGGGGCCCGCGTCTGCGATCTCGAGCAGGACGCCTCCGGTGATGGCACCGAGTCGGACCGCCACTGGAGTGGTCACCGGGGTGTGCGCGCGAACATTGCCCAACAGGTTGGCGAGCACCTGGCGGATCCTCGGCTCGTCTACCACCGCGACCAGCCGCGGCGGAGCCTCAGCCCGGACCGGCCGCTCCGGCTCGACGGCGATGGCGTCTGCGACCGCATCCCTGACTACGCCAGCCAGGTCTGTCTCAGTCAGATCGAGCGACGAGGTGCGGTCCAGCCTGGCCAGCTCGAGTAGCTCGGCCACCAGCGTGCTCATCCGCTGCGCTTCCTGCTCGATCCGGCGCATGGCGTTGGGCAGCTGGTCAGGGCCGAGGGCGCCCTGCCGGTAAAGCTCGGCGTAGCCGCGGATAGTCGTCAGCGGGGTCCGCAGTTCGTGCGACG
>JASIBJ010000667.1 GCA_030045215.1 Streptosporangiaceae bacterium
GCCGAGGTCGGCCGGGACCCGGCCGAGATCGGCGTGACCTGGATGACACCGCTGATCCTGACAACCTCCAGCCAGAACACGGCCGAGGTGAACGCGATGCTCGCGGCGTCCGCGTCACCAGAGGAGATCGCCGGGTTCACCATCGGCCAGCCGCACGAAATACCTGGTCTGGTCGCCGGTCACGTCGACGCCGGTGCGGACGAGGTGATCTTTAGCTTCGCATTCGCCGACCCAGCCGGGATCGCCGCGGTCGGGCAGGCATTCGGTCTGCGCGCTGACTAGATGCACCCGGTCAGCTGCGCATCCGCTTGCAGGAATCCGGGGCTAGCTCCCTGATGCAGGTACGCCTTTGTCTTCCTGCGGGCGATTGCCTTCTGGCCGGTTGCTTGCCGACCGACGAGGAGCGAGCCGGGTGGCTTCGGGCATTGGGTAGCTGCCGGTGACGTCATCCGGCGACCCGGCTTCACCGCGCGAAACTCGCGCCTTGAAGCGGTCAGGGACGCCATCGGCCGCGAGTCAGCCGAAGAATGAGGTCTACGCGGCGCCGCCGCGCAGCGAATGGCGCGTAGCTCGCCAACTTTGAGCAGAAGAGAAGGGCGCACACCGCGGTCACATTAGAATCCGGTCAGGCAAACCGACGACTGGACGGGGGCGCTTGAGCGGGATGGGCGATATCATCCCGGGCCTAGTGCCAGTGCCTCCCGGCCCCAGCTGGTCGCGGGTGCAGTCGAAGTCATGCGCCGTGGTGGACAGGATTGCCGTTGTGGTCGGCGTGGCTCTGTATCTTGTCGCGGCAGTTGACAGCCTGGCGTCCTGGCCTTCGAACCATGTGCTGATCAGCGACACAGACCTGTCGCGGGCCGCGTTTTTCGTGCTCATGCCTTCCTGGGCATGGCTGATCATCTCGGCGGCCAAATGGTCCAGTGACCGGCGCCAGGGCGCGGCCCGGCCGATGCCCCCGTTTCCTTCCGGGCCCCTGCGGACTTGGTTTGTGGCAGCCGCTGTCGTGGCTGTTGTCGTCATTGCCGGGGGGTTCGAGGTCGGTGCGGCCAAGGGAGCCGTTCGCGTTCTGCCCGGGCCGCGCTACCAGGTTTCCACGGGGGGCGTGAACGACTATGCGTGGACCACCGTGCCGCTGGCTCAGTTCCGAGCCTGGCAGGCTAGTTTCGTCCGTGAAGACGCGTTCTTCATGCTGTTCGGGCTGCTCCTGGCTGGAGCCTGCGCCTATCTGCTCGTACTGCATCGTGACGCTGTTCGCGGCAACCAGGACGACCAGGAGTAAGAGCTAGCGACCCGCAGGCATCCTGGCCGTCCGGCGCCGATCCCAGTCCCGCGGTGCGCGTATAGGTGCCAGTAGCGCCCTGGTCGGCCAGCTGCACAATATCGAACGGCAGCCGGCCCGCTATTGGCTCAGTGAGACCGGCACCCGGCTCCAGGCGGTCCCGTTCCAGCGCAGGATGAGCGCGGCATCGGTCTGCGACGGGTCCGGGCAGTGCGCCAGGCACTGGGCGCCGACGGCCCAGGCGATGGTGGCGGACGGGGCGGCCACGGCCAGGAGCGCGTCCCAGATTCCGGAGCGCGGGGTAGGCACTTGCCGCCACACTGTGCCGTTCCACCGGGCGATCATTGGTCCCGGTCCCGTCCCGCCCGAGCCGACTGCCCAGGCGCTGCGGACGGAGGTAATGGCGGCGCCGGCGAGCCAGGCGGCGCCGGCGGGAGACGGGCCAGGCACCGCCTTCCAGGCCGTGCCGGTCCAGCCAGCGATCAAGGCCCCGGAGTATCCGTAACCGACCGCCCAGGCCGTGCGCGCAGATCCGGCGGCCACGGCCAGAAAGCCGGCACCGCCGCTGGCCTGCCGGTTCGGCGGGTCGGGGCTGGGCAGTTGCGTCCATCGGGTGCCGTTCCAGTGCAGGATCAGCGACCCAGAGGCGCCGTTATTGCCCTCGAAGCTGCCGACGGCCCAGACGCTGCGGGCCGAGGTGGCGGCAACCGCGTCCAGGATGGTCGGAGGTATGAGGCTGGGACTCGGTACGACCTTCCATGCCTTGCCGTTCCAGTGCATCGTCAGTTCCCGCCACCCGCCGCCCGTCGGGACTCCCCAGCCGACGGCCCACGCGCTGCGCGGGGACAGCGCCGCTACGCCTAGCAGGAGGTCGCTGACCGCCAGCGGATTGGGGCTCGGCACCCGCGTCCACGCCCCGCCGTTCCAGTGCAGGGTCAGGGTCTTGTACGACCGGGTCTGGCCGACCGCCCACGCATCGCGCGCGGACGTGGCAGCAACCCCGTACAGAGCCAGGCCATCGGCCAGGGCCCTGGGGTCCTGCCGCCGCCAGGCCGCGCCATTCCAGTGCAGGATCAGCGGCGTGTCGGTCTTGACGGAGCAGTCATAAGCGGTGCAGCCGACCGCCCAGGCGTTGCTGGCCGACGTCGCGGCAACACCATCCAGGACGCCACGGAACAGGAAGCTCGCTGTGCCGCCCGGCCCGCTGGCGGCTACCGCGGTCGCGGCGCCTGCCAGGGCCGAGGAGGTTAACGCGATGGCCGCCGCGGCGGTACTCAGCACACGGGCCGTGCTGAAATTCACAGGCCACCTCACGTTTTCACGACTGGGCTCGGTCAGCGGTTCAGGCCGGGGACAGCGCCGCGGTTAGCGTGAAACCCATTTCACAGTATGCGTCGACCAGCCCGGCCGGCAGTCCCGCAGCCGTGGGCTGCGGCACCTGCAGGTCACTACGCCGCACAAGTCCTCAAGATGCGGACCGGCGATGGCGGCTGCGGGCGCGCGAGAATGAGCTGTCTGTAGCGGACAAGATCTTGACCCATCCGCGGCCGCCAGCCACCTAGGTCCCACCCGGCCCGCTGACCAGGCAACACTAGCAAGAGCCGGCACCGGAAAACCTACGGGGCGAGTCAGCTAGATCGGTACTACAACCCAGGTATTGCCTTGCCGGCACCTGGAATAAAGTACCGACGCACGCACCGCGACTGGCGCAGCTCCTATCGGCCCAACGGCCACGCGCGCACCGGGCGCCCCTTTCGGCCTCACGAGGCTCGGTCCTGCGAGGTCAGTCGGGGGCCTGGCCCGCGGCCTTAGCGCTGGAGGCAGCCGACGGCGGATCGCCAGGAAGAGGCTCGGGCGCTGGTTGCCACCTGGCTGTTTTCTTGATCCAGATGAGCGACAGCGCGACTAGTAGCGCGATCTGGAGGCCGAAGACCACATCCAACCGCGTCGGTGCGGGCAAAGAGTCCGGGACGAGCACTGCCCGCAGCGGCAGGATCGCCACCATGGTCGCGGCGACGCCGAAAGCTACCTCGGTGGCGCCTGGCAGCGAGCGCGCCGGGAGCTTGCCGCCTGGGACTGACCTCTTCTGCCGGTAAATCAGCCAGAAGATGCCGATCAGCAAGGCAGCGGGCATCAGCGCGATGAAGTAGGTGTAGAGGACGACGACGAAATGTCGTCGTGCGACGATGCTGATCCGGCTGGCCCAGGGATATTTGTCCGTTGGTGTGAAGCGATTGGCGGTGAGGGCCCAGCTCGCGTTGCGGGACGTCACGATCAGCGAGGACGACATGAGTGAGCCAGCCACCGTCACGGCGATCTTGTCGTTCAGCTGATACCAGTCGTCCGGGAACGACTGCGGCGTGCTCAGCGCGAATACTTGCTGGATGATCCGGTACGGTGCTTCCTGTTCCAGCACTCGGGCGTTCATCATGCTTGCGCAGGTGACCGGGTGGGCCGTCAAGGGACTCAGCGGGAACTGCACCGCGAAGGTGCTCAGTCCGCTCTGGCTGGCGAACACAATCTGCCCGTCTTTCGGCACTGGGGCGTTCCCGTCAAGCACTGTCTTACCGCTTTGGGTTATTCCGATCAAGATGCCGAGGTTGATGTAGGACGTGGCCTCATCCACGCCGAGGAACTCGAAGACAACGCAGAAGTCAGCTCCCGTTCCGGGCGAGTACACCGGGACAAGGGG
>JASIBJ010000668.1 GCA_030045215.1 Streptosporangiaceae bacterium
CGGTAAGCCGGTTCCGGCGACCGGCGCGTCCCGGCCGCGCCAGAACCGGCGCTGCAGGCGCAGCGCCGCCGCGCCAACGACAACCAGCACGAACACGTTCAGCACCAGCTGGAAGAACGAGCCTCTCGCCTCGCGCCAGCTGTGATACGCCACCGACAGGCCGATGTCCGCGGCCGCCGGGATCGTGGTGACCGAGATGAACACGCCGATGAGCGCCCCGCCGCGCGACTGCGTGAGGGATACGACGCCGACGATGCCGGCCAGCACCGCCACGATCACCGAGAACAGGTTAGGCGAATTGATCAGGTCTGATACTGGCCGCACGCCGATCGAGTAGTGGTGCGGTGTCTCGCCGAGCGCGCGGATGCACAGGCCGAATACCAGGCTTGCGATGATCGCAGCCGTGAACCCGGCGGCCAGCGCCAGCAGCCCGTACGTGACCGGGTTCCGGTCATGCCGCTCGATGCCGAGCGCGACTCCCATGATCGCGCTGTACTCGGGCCCGACGACCATGGCGCCGACGATGAGGATCTGCGAGTTAATCAGGATGCCGGTCGCGGCGATCAAGCCGGCGAAGATCAGCAGCGCATAAAAGCTGGGCGCGTGGACGGCCCCGAGCCTGATCCTGGCCTCCACCACGTCCCACGCCGGCGGCTGGTCCCGCTGGATGAGGCGGCGCGGGCCGGCGGGCCGCGCCGCGGTGATCACCGCGTCGACCGGATCGACCGCGATCGGCGCGTACCGGTCGAGGCCGAGGTCGCGCAGCCTCCGCAGCACGGCGTTGGCCGCCGACGGGAGTACGTCGAACTGAACTGCGTCACCGGTCGGCTGCCGGGCGTCCCTGAGGACCACGACGTTGGTTACGCCGTCCGTGCCGGCTAGGTCGCCGACGAGCGTGCCGGTGGCATGGTGCGGGCTCGTGACGCGTATGTGCACGGTCACAGCTGATTACTCTTTGCGTCCTCGATGGGTGGGCCGGATTGCCGTCCTGACATCCTGTTCCCCGGCGCCAGGCCGATCTACCGCCGCGGCTACCCGCCGTCCCTGACCAGCGCCCTTCCGATGATCAGCTTCTGGATCTCGCTGGTCCCCTCGTAGATGCGGAACAGGCGGGCGTCCCTGTACATCCGCTCCACCGGCACGCCGCGCATGTAGCCGAGGCCGCCGTGGATCTGGACGGCCAGGTCAGCGGCGTGGCCGACCATCTCCGAGCAGAACAGCTTGGCCGCCGACGGCCCGATCCTGCGGTCCGCGCCCGCGTCGTAGGCCCTGGCCGCTTCGATCACCATCGCCCGACCCGCGTACGCGCCGGTCTGGATCTCCGCGAGCATCGACTGCACGAGCTGAAACTCCCCGATCGGGCGGCCTCCCTGCCTGCTTGACCTGGCGTGCGCGACCGACTCCGCGAGCAGCCGCTCGGCCATGCCGACGCATACCGCGGCGATATGCACGCGCCCGCGCACCAGGGACTTCATCGCCTCAGCGAACCCCGCGCCCTCCAAGCCGCCGATCAGGCCGGACTCCGGGACCGCCACGTGGTCGAAGACCACCTCCGCCGTCCACGCGCCCGCCTGGCCCATCTTGCGATCCTTCGGCCCGACGCTGACTCTCCCACTCGAGGCGTCGACCAGGAAGACCGAGATGCCCTTGGTGCCGCGGGGCTCGTCGCCGGTACGCGCGAACACGACGAACAGGTCGGCCAGGGGCGCATTGGTGATGAACCGCTTGGTGCCGGTGAGGACGTAGCCATCGCCGTCGCGCTCGGCCCTGGTGGTCAGCCCAGAGGGATCAGAGCCGGCCTCGGCCTCGGTCAGCGCGAAACAGGAGACGGCACCCTGAGCCAGCCGGGGCAGCCAGAGCTGCTTCTGCTCGGCTGTGCCGGAGCTGACCAGGACCTGCCCGGCGATCCCGTTGTTGGTGCCGAACATGGACCTGAACGCGGGCGTGGTGTAGCCGAACTCGAACGCTAGCCGGACATCCTCGCTGAGCGTCGCGCCGAGCCCGCCATACTCCTCGGGCAGGCAGTAGCCGAACAGCCCCATGTCCGCCGCGGCCTGCCGGATGTCGGGCGGGATCGCGTCGGACTCCTCGATCTCCTGCTCGCGCGGGACAACCTCAGTGCGGACAAACCGCCGGACCGCGGCCAGCACGTCCCGGAACTCGGCATCGTTCATAGCTCGCCAACATAGGGGAACGGGGCGCGCCCCGGCAGGCTCCGTTCCGCCCGCGGCGCGTTGTCCGGCCTACCGCAGGTCCAGCTCGTAGTACTGGCCGACCATGTCGTGGCCGAAGCTATGGTGCGGCTCCTGCCTGACCAGAGCGAACCCGCGGGACAGGTAGACGCGCCGGGCCGCAGCCAGCGGGTCGTTTGTCCACAGCCGCATCCGCGTGTAGCCGGCCTTGCGCGCGAACTCGAGGCACTGGTCGACTAGCCTTCCGCCCAGCCGGAGACCGCGCGCCCAGGGCTCCACCAGCAGCGTGTGCAGTTCGGCGGTGGTTTCGTCTTCGGCGCAGCACATCACGCAGCCCGCCCGGCGGCCCTCGATCTCGGCGATCCACGCCCGTGCCCGGTCGCGATCCTCGGTGTTGGCATAGTCGGCGAGAATCCGGGCCACGAGCGCTTCGAACGTCGTGTCCCAGGCGTACTCGCGCGCATAGGTCTCGCCATGCGCCATGATTATCCACCCGAGGTCACCGGGGGCGCTGGCCTCCCTGATGACCAAGCTCTGGTCGCTCATCCCGGCCTCCACCGCCACTGACACAGTCGTTTCAGTAGATGACAGGCTAACCGCGGGCGGCGAAGATCGCCAGTCGGCCGCTCAGGCCGCGAGGGTGTCGAGGAAGCGCTCCACGGCCCTGGTGACGCGATGCGCGTCCCCGGTGGCCAGCAGGTCCAGGAGCGCTCCGCGCAGCACGGCCAGCAGCAGCGTGCGCTCCGCCTCGCCGGCTCCGGTGCGTCGCCGGGCGGCAGGCTGGCAGGCAGCGAGCAACGCGAGCCAGTCATCGACGGTCTCGGCGGCGAACCGCTCCCAGGGCCCTGGCTCGCCAAGCAGCGAGCGCGCGTAGCCTTCGAGCCAGAGCGACAGCAGCGCACCATGCGCGGGCGCGACCAGCCAGGCCCAGACCTCCCGGCCAGTGTCGGCCAGAGTGGCGTGGTCGAGCCGCCCGCGCAGGACCGCCAGGGCCGCGAGTTCGTCCTGACGGGCCCGGCCAAGCAGCGCCCGCGTCAGGCCGTCCTTCGAGCCAAACAGGAAGAGCAGCACGCGCGGGCTGGAGCCGATGGCCTTCGCCAGCGGACGCAGCGACAGGTCGGCCAGTCCGTTGGCCAGGGCGTAGGCGTAGGCAGCCTCGAGCAGCTCGCGCTTGCGCGGAGAGT
>JASIBJ010000669.1 GCA_030045215.1 Streptosporangiaceae bacterium
CCGGATGACGATGAGTGACTCGGTCTCGAGGATGCGAATGGCCTCCCGCAGGGTCGGCCTGGACACCTCGAACTGGCGCATCAGCTCGGCCTCCGAGGGCAGTGTCCCGCCCTCGGCGAGCTCCCCGCGAACGATCTTGCCCCGCAGATAGGACGCGATCATCTCGCCGGTCTTCGCGGCGCGGATGCTCTGACCGATCCGCGCGGTATCGCTGACCATGGCTTAGCCTCCAGGGCGAGTTCCCGTCTGCCATCCAGCGACTCGCCCGCCGACGCGCGCGCCAACATAGTGCTAGAAGTTCACGAAGTACTCTACCTCCTGACTCCCGCCTGCCCGACCGTCGCAGACCCGGCCGCGAGTCAGTCGTCGCCAGGTTCGCGGTCGGCCCGCGCCTGCTCGGACTGCGCGTGATGCGGGAGCGCCGGTTCGACGGCGGGCTGATCCTGCAGGCCCGCGATGAGGTCCTGGAAGCGGTTCTTCGCGCGGATCACGGGCTCGCGCAGCCGCTGGTCGCGCCGACGGGCCGCGATGAGCTTTGCGGGATGACGCGAGTACCTCCACCGGGCCCAGGGCGAGTCGGGCCTGGCCAGTCGGATCGCGCCGGGGATGAGGACGACGGGTAGCACGGTGCCGAGCAGCGCCGTCCAGACCTTGCCCTTCAGCAGCGTGGTGCCGGCCAGGGCGAACCAGGCGGCCACGACCAGGACGAGTGTCGCCACGGCGGCCGGGCTACCCGGGATGGGGTGATAGTCGGCCACGTCCTTGACCCCGACCGGGCTCACCCCGATCAGCAGCAGGGCCGTCACTCCGACCGCGACGAAAACCGCGTCGACCGAGAGCCTGCCCTCGTTGGACCAGTACACGTCGCGCAGGTGCAGGATCAGCGCGAACTCGTCGAGCACCAGCGCCATACCGAGCCCGAACACGGCCGCCGCGCCCGAGCGCCAGGCGAGGGAGTGTAACGGCGCGGCGAGTTCGGCGATGCCGCCGCCGGCCATCAGCACGACCCCGAACACCATGTGGTGCACATGCACGGCACCGGCCACCACGTTGCCGGGCCACCACCGCACGCGCGCGCGAATGAGCCGCACTGAGACGCGGATGCCGGCGAACCCGGCCACGAACGCCACGAAGAAGCAGAACAACGGCATCCGGCCGGTCTGCACGACCTGAGCGGAGAACCAGGCGGACACGTTGCTACCCCCAGGTGACAGGCCGCTCGCGGGCTCATGGCACAGACCAAGTCTGACCGGCGGCCGCCGCCCGCGCCACCGGTCGGCGGCGCTGCGCAGCGGCATCCCTCAATCGCGCGCGGCGTCGCCGGATCCAGCCAGGCTAAGGGACGCGACCAGGTAGAACACGCCAAACGGATCGTCGCGGTAATGCACCTGCACGGCCGCACGCCGACCATGGGCGGCTCCGGCGAGTACCTCCCATACGGGCCGTCCCGTGGCCATCAGCTCCCGGGCCAGGCCGGCGTCGATTCGCAGCAGGCCATCGAGGTCGCCGGTCCTGATGACGTGCTCGACCGCGGCGTCAAACGGCTCGCTCCGCTCGTCCAGATACCCCGGAGCCTTCAGGGTGCGGCGCGCACTGCCGTCGGCCATCGCGATCAGGGCCACCCGGCCGTCCAGGCTGGCCAGGGAACCGCCCAGGCCCTGGCAGTCTTCGCGCGTCAGGTCCTCGGCTACCGCGTGCAGCACCCGTGGCCCGCGGTACCCGGCCTGATCAAGCAGGCGGCCGGCCAGCCCGAGCGAGACCGGCAGGCCGTCTGCGGCCGCGCGGGAGTGCAGCGCGCGCAGCGGCGGCGCGAAGGCCGAAAGGTCGAGCTCACTGTCCACGTCCCACCGCCGCGCCACCGGGGCGGTGCCGACAAGCGCCACGAGCCCCGGATCCGACGACAGCATGACCGCGACGGCCTCCGCGCAGGCCGCACGCAACACGGGTACCACCGGCTCCGCGCCGGTCAGTTCGCGTGCGAGCAGCGGAGGCGACGGGCAAACGGCCGCGGCAACCAGCACGGCCTACGCCATCCCGCGCACGGCGCGAGCCGGCGGCCGCTGACCCTTGATCGACGCGACCATGTCCACCACGTGCCGCGTCTGCCGCACCTGGTGCGCGCGGAAGATACGGGCGCCATGCCAGGCGCTGATCGCGGTGGCCGCCAGCGTGCCCGCCAGGCGCTCCTCTGGCGGCAGGTTGAGCGTCTCGCCGACGAAGTCCTTGTTCGACAGCGAGACGAGGACCGGCCAGCCGGTCGCTGTCATCTCGTCCAGCCTTCTGGTGATCTCCAGCGAATGCCAGGTGTTCTTGCCGAAGTCGTGCGCCGCGTCGATCACGATCCTGGCCGGGTCGACGCCGGCGCGGACCGCCGTCTCGGCAAGCTGCTGCGTTCGCGCGAGGACGTCGGCCATCACGTCCGGATAGGAAACGCGGAACGGACGCGTCCGTGGCTGCTGCCGTCCCACGTGGGCGCAGACAAGGCCGGCCCCGAACTCGGCCGCCACGTCGGCCAGCCGCTCGTCGAAGCCGCCCCAGCTGTCGTTGATGAGATCGGCACCCGCCGCGCACGCCGCCCGCGCGGCCTCGTGACGCCACGTGTCGACGCTGATCACGACGCCGGGATAGCTGTCCCTCACGGCGGCGATGAAGCCGGCGGTCCGCCTGATCTCCTCGGCGGCGTCCACCGGCTCGCCCGGCGCCGCGGGCACGCCGCCCACGTCGACAATGTCGGCTCCCTCGGCTATGACCTCGCCCACCCGCTGCATGGCCGCGTTCTCGTCCCAGGTCAGGCCGGGCCGGTAGAACGAGTCGGGCGTCCGGTTGACGATGCCCATGATCAGTGGCTTCTCAGGCGGGAACGAATGGTCTCCGAGCCTCAGGTCGGACTGCCTGCCGGGGGTGCGCGCGCGAGCCGGAGGGAGCCCGGTCATCCGGGGCGCACCGGCGGCTCGGGTGGCTCCGGCCCTGGCTGCCCCGGAGCGGCATGATCTGGCCTGGCCAGCACCGAGCGCGCTGGCGGCCGCTCGCCGGCCGGGACGGCCCGCACGACATTGACTGCCTCGCCCGCCTGGCGTACGAACTGCCGGAGTTCGGGGACGGCCGGAACCCGTCCGCCGGCCCGCCGGCGCTCGGCGACCACGAGCAGTTCGGCCGCCATCAGCGCGAGGTCATGGTTGGCCTGGTGCCGGTGCGCCCGGCTGCCGAGGTCCACCTGGGCGACCGCGTCCAGCCCATGCCGCGAGACGGTGTCCATCAGCGTGGCGAGCTCGACGCCGTATCCGACCGGGATCGGCAGGGACTCCATCAGGCCGCGCCGGGCCGCCCACTCGCCCGCCAGCGGCTGCACGACACCCGCCAGCTCGGGCCACCACAGGCTGATCAGCGGGCGGGCGACGAGCTCGGTGACCCGGCCGCCCTCGGTCGAGGTCGAGCCATCGGACTCCGTCCGCACCCTGGTGTAGAACCCCTTGACCAGCTGCACCTGATCATCGGCCAGCAGCGGCCCGACCAGGCCAGTGACGAAGTGCGGGCCCCAGCTGGTCAGGTCGGCGTCCACGAACACGGCCAGATCGCCGGTGGTGACGTGCAGCGACTTCCACAGGGCCTCGCCCTTGCCGGCGAAACTGCCGGTCTCGGGGAGCACCTCGCTGGTCCGGTAGACCTTGGCGCCCGCGGCCGCGGCGACGTCGCCGGTGCCATCGGTGGAGTCGGAGTCCATTACGACGAGTTCGTCCACCAGCGGCAGTCGGGTGACCAGCGAGCGCGCGATAGCGCCGACGACGCCGGCCACGGTGCGCGCCTCGTTCCGCGCCGGAATGATCACGCTGATGGTGACGCCACGCCGGTCCTTGGCCGCCAGCAGCCGGTCCGCGGGCCAGTCCCGCCAGTGCGAGGTGCGGCGGCCGAACCACGCGTCGCGATCTTCCATAACGTGGCCAGCCTAAGCGGGCAGGCCGGCCTGGCCGGCCTCGCCCCTGGTGCTCAGCGCACCGACCGGACGCCTGTCACCGCGACGGCACCGACGATGCCGCAGCATCCGCCGGCGATGAACAGCGTCGGGTAGCCGCCGAGGCGTCGAGCGTTCCGCAGCCGCGGCGGTCAGGTGATCGCGGTCGTCGCCCGGAGGCGGGTGTCGGCCAGGCTGTGCGCCGCCTCGAGCCGGTACTCACCGGTTATCGTCTGCCATCCGTCGGCCCAGATCTGCCAGGTCCGCTCGGGCAGATCGATGGTGGCTGTCACCGATTCGCCGGGGTCCGCGGTGACGCTGGCGAACCCGGCGAGCCAGCGCCGCGGCCTGGTCTCGTCCGCCGCGACCGGCCCGGCGTACAGCTGCACGACCTCGCGGCCGGCCCGGCTGCCGGTGTTGCGTACCGTCACCGTCACGCGGCCGCGGCCGGCCGTCATCCGCTCGTACTCCCAGCTGGTGTAGCCCAGGCCGTGCCCGAACGGGTACCGCGGCGCGACCGCCGTTCGGTCCCAGGCCCGGTACCCGATGAACACACCCTCCTCGTAGGTCAGAACCCCGGCGGTTGGCGTGGTCGACAGCACGGGGCAGTCGGCCTCCCTGACCGGCCACGTCGTCGGCAGGCGCCCGCCCGGCTCGGCCGCGCCGAGCAGCACGTCGGCGAGCGCATGGCCAGCCTCCTGGCCGGGGAACCAGGTCAGCAGCACGGCCGCGACGTCGTCGGCCCACGGCAGCTCGACCGGCGAGCCGGCGTTCACGACGACGACGGTTCGCGGGTTCGCGGCCGTGACCCGCCTGACCAGCTCGTCCTGCTGCCCTGGCAGGGCCAGCGTGGTGCGGTCGAAGCCTTCCGACTCAACCTCGTCGGTGGTGCCGACCACGACTACCGCCACATCGGCGGCTCGGGCGACCTGCTCAGCTTCCGCCAGGAGCTCATCCGGCTCCCCCACCGGCCGGCCGTAGCCGAGCGACAGCGAGATGACGGCGAAGCCTGGACTCAGGCTGACCGGCTGGGTGAGTGACACATCGACGCTGTCTCCCGCGGCCAGGGTCAGCCCGGCCCGTTGCTCAGGCGGCGACAGGAAGGTCATCGCGATGTCGTCCGAGCCTGGCCGGACCTGGCCGTCGAACAGCACCTGGTCGCCGGCGGTCAGCGTGAAGTGGCCCAAGCCGCGGATCGCGAGCTGATGCTCTCCGCCGACCTCGGCCGTGAGCCGCCCGGCTATCTCGACGGAGGCGATCGCCTCGGGATCGACGCCCGCGGGCATGTCCATCCACCGGCCCTGCCCGGTCGCCAGCGTCGTCTTGTACAAGGTGGCGTCGGCCGCGTCGATGAATCTCGCCGTCAGCCCGCTCCACTGCGGAGGCTTGGCCGGGGCGAGCTTGCCGGTCCGCGGATCTGCGCCGAAGGCGTAGCTGATCCGCACCGTATCCGGCAGCGCGACCGTCAGACCCTCGAGGGGGGAGATCACGCGCTCGGGGAACACGGTCGCGCTGCCGCCGCCCAGGACGCGTGCGTCCTTGGCCAGCGCCCCGATCACCGCGACACTGCGGAGGCGCGAGGCGTCCAGCGGCAGGATGCCACCATCGTTCGCGGCGAGCACGAACGAGCGGCGGGCGATCTCCCTGGCAAGCTCATCGCCATCGATCAGGGCCGGACGGCTGGCCGGCGGCACGGACTCTGGCGCTCCGGCGAGCGCGCCGACCCTCGCTGCCAGGCGGAGCAGCCGGCGAACCTGCTCGTCGATCACGTCGACCGGTACCTCGCCGTCGCGGACCGCGGCCGCGAGCTTTTCCCCCCACGGGCTGCCGAAGGCCGGCATCGCAACATCCAGGCCGGCATTCGCCGTTGCCGTCGTGTCTCTCGCCGCGAGCCAGTCAGAGACGACGACACCGTCGAATTCCCACTCGTCTTTCAGCACGCGGCGCTGCAACTCGGCGTTCTCGGTCATGGACACGCCGTTGACCGCGTTGTAGGCCGACATGACACCCCAGGCCGACGCGCTGTGCACGATCGTCTCGAACGGTGCCAGATACAGCTCGCGTAGCGCCCGGTCGCTGACCTGAGCGCTCGCGGTGAACCGCTCGGTCTCGAAGTCGTTGGCGACGAAGTGCTTCACGGTCGTGGCGACGCCGTGCTCCTGGACGCCGGTCACGTACCCGGTGCCGATCTCACCGGTCAGCAGCGGGTCCTCGGAGTAGCACTCGAAGTGCCGGCCGCCGAGCGGGCTGCGGTGCAAATTCACTGTCGGCGCGAGCAGCACGTGCACGCCCTTGCGCCTGGCCTCCTGGCCGAGCAGCCGGCCGGCCGCCCTGGCCAGCCCCCGGTCCCAGCTCGCCGCCAGCGCGGTCGGGCTCGGCAGCGCGATCGACGGATCTGCCGCGCTCCACTGCGTGCCGCGCACGCCGACCGGGCCGTCGGACATGACAATCGAGGCGAGGCCGATCGCGGGCACCGGCGGCAGCGACCACAGATCCTGGCCGGATAGCATCGCGATTTTCGTCTCCAGGTCCAGCTGGGCGAGCGCCGCCTCGACTGCTGTCTCCTGGGCGCCGCTCGGCTCGGTCACGAGTCGCCTCCCCTGGTTCGCCGCCGTCACGGGACAAGTGACTCGAATTATGTACCATCGGCACACGTCGCCCAGGTCGCATGTTGGCTTGAGCCGCAGGTGCGGGGCAATTACTCGATGAACCTGGAATTGGCGTTCCTGCACGGGCCCGCAGCCAGGATCTCGCCCTACCTCATTCGCATTCATCGCCCAGTCACTCAGTTCGGTGGCGGCCTGGCCCGAAGAGCGGTCGCCGGGCCAGCCGCCCGAGGCCGTCGAGCAACTGCGGCCGGATGGGCGCGCCGGCCATTGGCGCGCGGTAGTGCAGGAACGCATAGCCAAGGCGCTTGGCCAGGAGGCCGTCGGTCAGCACCTGGTCGCCGATGACGACGCCAGGCCGGGGGAAGCCGAGGTAGGGAGTGATGCGCGCCGGCTTGCGCGCCGACGCCACGTACACAACATCGACCCCGGCGGCCCGAGGCTGGACCGAAGGTCGCCGGGCAGAGTTCGTGGCGAAGCAGACGACTGCCACGCTCGGGATCGTGGCCAGCAGGTCCAGCACGCGGGCGATGCCGCGATCCAGCGCGTCCCTGGCGCCGTGCCAGTAGGCCACGAGCGGCTCGATGTCGACGATCAGGGTCCTGGGCGCTAGCTGCTCGAGCCGGCGGACCAATTCCTGCTCGTCGGCGAACTCTTCGTAGCGCCCGCGCGGTGTGCTCACCTGACGTTCGAGGTCGTGCCGCGAGGGGCAGGTGGTTGGGTTCCGGGGGCCGGCCGCCCGCCCATGGAAGGGAAGGACAGTGCGAGGCGCCGCAGCCGCGCCCAGTTCATCGGGGCTGCGGGCGGCTGAACACCGGGCCGATTTCGCGGCACGCGCACGAGGAGTGCTCGCGGGCGGATGGAGCAGCGAACCGGCGTCGGCATGCTGACCGCTTCGCCGTCTATCCCGACCGGGACCGTCGCGGCGTCGGCATCGATCGTGACGGTGGGCGCGGTCAGGGTCGTCAGCCCGGTCCGGCGGGACCGGCGCACAAGTCCGATCGCCTGTCGCGCGTTGGTGACCTTGACGGCGATAACGCCTAGTTCGCCGCGATCCAGGCGAGCCCGGCGGTTCAGGCCCGCGACGTCGTTCGTTCCGTACGGGTTGTTGCCCACCAGGACCGCCTGCGGGGCAAAGATCACGGCATCGCCGGCCCTGGCTGTGAGGTTGGCCCCGCGCTGGCCGCGGATCAGGTCCGGGAGCAAGTCCAGGGTCGAGCCCACCTTGTCGTCCCGGTAGGCCGGCGTCTGCACCACTTCGGCATAGGCGCCGAACGACGCGTTGTTCACGAACGTCCGGCCGTCCACCGAGCCAAGATCGACGCGCAGGTCCACCCCATCCTGGAGGGCAGACAGGCACGCTGCCGGATTGTCCCGATCCAGGCCCAGGTCAAGAGCGAAGTGATTACGGGTTCCCGCGGTGACCACCACGAACGGGATGCCGTACTCGGCCGCGATCGCGGCCACCAGCGCCTGCGTGCCGTCGCCTCCGGCCACGCCGAGCAGGTCGGCGCCGGCCACGACAGCCTGGCGCGCGACCTCGGCGACGTCGACCGTGCCTGCGCCAGTGATGAGGAAGACCTCGGCGCCGAGTTCCTCAGCCTTGCGTTTAAGATCAAATTTCATGACCTTTCCGCCGCCGGACCGTGGGTTCATGATGAAGAAGGGACGGGCCGCGGGCAGTCGCACCGGATACTCGGGCATCTGCCAGTCGGCCGGATCGGGTGCCAGCGCAGCCTTCGCGCTGAAGCCGCTCAGCAGCCAGGCCGCCCCTGACGCTAGCGCCACCCAGAGGAGCCCGAAGAAGGCGAACACGACGATGACCGCCAGAGGCGAGGCCGCGAACAGCGCGGACGCCAGGTATCGGCGGACGCCGTGATCGGCCAGGAACCAGAACGCGGCCGCCACGCTGATCACCGCGCTCGCCAGGCCCACTGCCAGCATCGCGAAGCTGGCAAGTCCAGCGAAAATAGCCAGGATCGCCACGGCCGCGGCAGCCAGCAAGAAGCTCAGCCGCGCGAGCCAGCGCCTGGCTCGACTCGTGATGGCCCCCCGATGCGGCCCCGAACCGGCCGCTGCCTCTGCCATCGCCATATTCCGTCGCCGTGTGAGCATGGAGAACCCTCATGGTCGCCCGCGGAACGCGACCCGCGCCTCACCCGGCCCAGGTGAGCCTGCCGATTCCGCGGCATGCGCGCACGCTCTCTCCTGGCCGTCGGGCTCAGCCGTCCGACAGGCGCGGCTAGGCTCCCGGCATGCGCTGGACCGTTCACTCAGAGACGCCCCTCTACGTTGACCAGTGGCTTGAGATCAGGATCGCGGACGTGGAACTTCCGGATGGCCGGCACCTGGACCACCGGCTGATCAGGACAGCGCCCGGAGCGGGCGCGGTCGTCACCGACGAGGCTCGCCGCGTCCTGCTGCTGTGGCGGCACCGCTTCATTACCGACTCGTGGGGCTGGGAGATCCCCGTCGGCAGGGCCGATCCTGAGGAGGACCTCGCCGCGTGCGCGGCCCGCGAGGGAGAGGAAGAGACCGGCTGGCGGCCTGGCCCTCTGCGCCTTCTGCTCCGCGTCCAGCCGAGTCCGGGCATCTCGAACTCGGTCCACCACATCTACCGCGCGACCGGTGCGCGCCGGATCGGGCCGCCCGAAGATGACTTCGAGTCCGATCGCATCGAGTGGATACCGCTCGCCGGCGTGCCGGATCTCGTGAGGCGAGGCGAGATCACCTCGGGAACCACAATCGCCGCTCTGCTCTACGCGCTCGCAACCGAGCCTGGCTAACTCGGGAACGTGTAAGCGCCGAGCTAACTGGCCGGAGGAACCTGGTTCGGGGTCGCCGCGGTGAGCTGGCGCTGGGCCAGGGCCGTTCGCAGCTTCTTTTCATTCGCAGCCACGGGTGCCGTCTGCACGGCGTACGCCACCAGGTCGGTGTAGGCGTCCTGGCGCAGCCGCGTCAGCATGGCCTGCTCGGAGTTCTTGAGCTTTCCGACCACTCCGGCGGCAGTGAGCCCGACTGCGGCCAGGGCTCCGGAGATCGTCGTCACGGTCGTGCTGGCGCCGGTGCTGAGCAGGACGATCAGGGCTCCGAGCGCGGCCACGCCGATCGTCAGCACCCCCAGCTCCGGGCCGAACCACTTCAGCGTCCTGCCGATCACCCGGTAGTCCTTGAGGAGGTCGCCGGGCTGGATCAGCGTCGTCGGGTCCTGCCCGAGGATGATCAGCTCGTACCAGCGCCGGATCTGGTCATACAGCGCCGGGTTGGCCGCGCCCTTGCGCCACTCCTTGTCGGCCGCGACCGCCTTCCACACGTCGATCGAACCGGCGATGGCCGGCGCGGTGTACTCGTTCATGTAGGCGCCCAGCCGGCCGGCCAGGCGCGCGAGTTCCGCACAGCGCTCGCTGCCGAGCAGGAAGTCCCAGCTGGTCGCGCCGCCGGGTGGCTGCTGCGGATCAAGAGCCCAGTACGTCTCGGCCAGCCCCCGGCCGAGCTGGTAGCCAATGGCCTGATTCTCGGACGCGATCGCCAGCGTGTCCTGAATGTGCGCGTCAAATTCCCAGATGAGTTCGGCCAGCTCGCTCCAGAGGTCGGCCGCGGAGCCGGCGATGACCGGCTGCTGCCCGTCGATGACGCTGGTGGCGTCCTGCACGGCCAGCGCGGGATGCTGGGCCGTGAGTGGGCTGATGGCCTGCTCCAGTGCGTGCAATCCCGCGGCCTCGCCCGCGCTGGCGGTCTGCTCCTGCTGAAGCGCGGCCGGGGCCCGTGCGTGGTACAGCAGCCGCGCCTTGACATCCAGAGTCGCGCCGAAACTGGTGCCATCGGGAGCAGCATCGACGTGCAACTGCTTGGCCAGCCCTGCGACCAGGGCCTGGGCCTCAATCCTCAGCTCGGTCGGAGTGCGCTCGACGCGCAGCGGCAGCGCGTGATCATTGTTGGCGGGCAGCAGGGCGGCTTCGCCCGGCGGTGCGTCCGGCCGGTTTCGGCCGCGCGTCTCCGCCATTCCCCAGCCAAGCCGGATGGCGGCCAGGACATCGTCGGCGTCATCCAGAACCGGAAACGTGGTCAACGGTCAAAGCCTTTCCAGGCGGCTAAGACTGGCCAAATGCCGTCCGGATCGTACAACGGCCGCACGCCGCAGTCGACGCTATCGACCGACAGAGGACATCACCGGGCCCGCGTAGCGGAATGGCAGTCGCCCGCTGACGCCGGGCGCGCACTGGAAGATGTCGCCCGCGTGAGGTTCAGCGGCCAGCTGGGCCGGCGTGAAGTTCTCCCGTGCCGTCGTGATGTACAGCGTGCGCAGGTCCGCTCCGCCGAAGGCCGCCGAACTGACCTGGCTGACCGGCAGGCGCACGACGGTATCCAGCTTTCCGTCCGGCTCGTACCGGCGCAGCTCGCCGGTTCCCCAGACGGCGATCCAGATACCGCCCGCTGCGTCGATCGTGAGGCCGTCGGGGACCCCGCTGCCGTCCGGGGTGACATCGACGAACCGGCGCCGGTTCGACAGTGCGCCGGTCGCCTGGTCGGTATCGAACAGGTCGATGGCGCCGGTCGGGCTGTCGACGTAGTAGAACTGGGTGAGGTCGTCGGTCCAGTCCAGTCCGTTGGAGAGGCTGACGCCGGGCACCAGCTCACTGACCGCGCCATCGGGGCTGAGCCGGTAGAGGGAGCCCAGCCCATCACCGCCCTCGTCACGCTGCATCGTGCCGGCCCAGAAACCACCCCAGGGGTCGGGCTTGCCGTCGTTGAACCGGACGAGAGCCTGGTCGATCACCGGACTGTGCAGCCGCTCCAGGTTCGCGCCGTCCGCGTCGCACAGCGCGAACCCGTTCTCGAGTGCGAGCACGAGACGGCCGGCGGTGGTGAGCCCCGCGGCCCCGATCTGGCACCCTACGCCGAAGCTGCTGCGGGTGTCGGCAACCGGATCGAAGCGATGCACCCGGCCGGCCAGGATGTCAACCCAGAGCAGCTGCTGTGAGTTCGCGTCCCAGACTGGCCCCTCGGCGAGTTCACAGTGGGCCGGGACGGCGACCTCGGCCGTCAGGATCCGCGGTCCGGTCATGTTCCGGTCACCTCCAGCAGGACCTTGCCCCTCGCCTCGGAGCCTTCGCGCAGCGCCCGGTAGGCGTCGGCGTAGTCCTCAAGCCGGAAACGGTGCGTAATCAGCGGGCCGAGCCTGATGCGGCCGGTCCGCAGCAGGCCTGCGACCTCGGCCCAGGCAGCCGAGGTGTAGGAAAAACTCGCGCTCACGCGCAGGTCGTTGTTCACCGCCACGTCGATGGGGAACCTCGCGGTCACGCCGTTGCCGGCCAGGCCGACCAGAACCACGCGGCCGCCGCGGCGGGCCAGCCCGATTGCGGTCTCGACCGCCGACGGCGTGCCGGCGGCTTCGACCACGACGTCAAAGCGTCCGTCCGCGCTGCCCGCGGCCTCGAAGCTGGTCGCGCCCAGCTCGGCGGCGAGGCCGGCCTGAACCGGGCGCAGCCCGTACACGACGACCTCTGCAGGCGAGAACAGCCCGGCCAGATGCGCCACGACAAGGGCCACCGTTCCGTCTCCGACGACAGCGACGCGGTCGCCGGGACGGACGTCGCCTCGGCCCAGCGCCCGCCAGGCCACGGCGGCAGGCTCGGCCAGCGCGGCCTCAGCGAGGCTGACCGAGTCCGGTAGCAGGTGCGCGACCTGTGCCGGGACGATGACCTGGCTGGCCGCGGCGCCGGGCCGGGTGAAGCCGAGCTCGTCGTAGGTCTCGCACAGGTTTGTCTCGCC